>NZ_JBHMIN010000010.1:0-135217 GCF_048060215.1 Micromonospora sp. LOL_021
ACATGAACGACTTCGGCGGCTACAACCAGGTCTGGGCCGAACACTTCGACCACACCGGACCCACCCGCACCACCGTCGCCGTCCACCAACTGCCGCACCCACACCTGCTCATCGAGATCCAGGCCGTCGCCGTGGCGCCGGGGCGGCGGTGAGATTCCGGCCTTGCCGGTGCCCGTGGCTCGATGACTATGCGACCGTGCTCGCCGGTGGCACGGTTGGCGACAACGCGCGGATCGGGTGCGCTGCGACGCGGGTGAGCGCGACACCACGTTGCGAGGTCGTCGCTTGACCATCGCGGTACGGCAGGATGGGCGACGGAGACGCCCGTACCGCGACGACGACTGCCGGAGACGCCGTGACCACCGACACCCGCCCGCAGACCGCCACGCCGGACCTGTTCGCCGTACCGGCCGGCCTGGAGACTCCCAATCTGCTGCTCGACCTCGACGTCCTGGAGCGCAACCTCGATGAGATGGCCGGGCTGTGCCAACTGCATCAGGTGGGGTTGCGGCCGCACGCCAAGACCCACCGGGTGCCCCGGCTCGCGTCGATGCAGCTGGATCGTGGGGCGGACGGCATCTGTGTGGCGAAGCTCGGTGAGGCCGAGGCGTTCGCCGCGGCCGGGGTGACCCGGATGACGGTGGCCTATCCGCTGGTCGGCCGGGACAAGGCCGAACGCGCCGTACGGTTGGCGCAGGGCTGTGAGCTGACCGTCGGCGCGGACAGCGTCGCCGGTGCCCGGACGCTGGGGGAGGCGTTTGCCGCTGCCGGGCGGCTGTTGGACGTACTGCTGATTGTCGACAGTGGTCTGGGCCGGTGTGGGGTGGCGCCGGCGGATGCCGCGCGGATCGCCTGGGACATCGCCGAGCTGCCCGGCGTCCGGTTGACCGGGGTGATGACGTACGAGGGATCGGTGTACGCGGCGACCGACCGTGCGGATCTGACCCGGCGTTCACAGGAGGCGGCCGGTGTCATGGTGGGTACCGCGGCCGCGATCCGGTCGGCCGGGCTGACCCTGTCGACGGTGTCGCTCGGTGCTTCCGCTTCCGCCCGGACCGTGGTGGCCGAGCCCGGGGTGACCGAGATCCGGCCCGGCATCTACGCCTTCAACGACCTGGGGCAGATCGCGCTCGGTAACGCCACCGTGGCGACCTGCGCGGTGCGGGTCCTCGCCACCGTGGTCAGTCATCCGGAGCCGCACCGGGCCTGCATCGACGCGGGGTCGAAGACGTTCGGCCAGGACGGCCTGCCGGCGTCGGCGCATGTCGATGCCTACGGTGGCCACGGGCTGCTGGTGGGGCTGCCGGGTTGGCGGATCGACCGGCTTTCCGAGGAGCACGGTTGGCTGCGGTGGGCCGGTCCGGGGCAGCCGAGTCCGCTCACGGTCGGGCAGCGGGTGCAGGTCGTTCCGAACCACGTCTGCATGGTGTTCGCCGGCCTCGGCGAGGTGACGGCGGTACGCGGCGGCGAGGTGGAGGCGGTCTGGCCGACGATCGGGCCGGGCGCGTCGAGGTGACCCTGAGCGGCCGCCGATCGGTCAGACCGCCCCGGTGGACCCGTTCTGGCTCGCGATCGGTGTGCCGTTCGGGTCGTCCGGTGCCGGCAGACCGCCGTCGCCGTCCGTACCGACCGCGCCGGCCCGTACGGTGCCCCGCTGCCGCCGCGCACCGACCGGTGGCCGGTGCCCCGCACCGACCGGTGGCCGGTGCGGCGCGCAGAGCGCGGCCAAGTCGTCGATCAGATCGTCCGGTCGGCCGTACGGGTCGAGCAGGTGCACGTGCACCGGGTCCAGCGCCGGCACCGGGACCTGAGAGATCAACGGGTGCAGTGGCCGGTTGTCCGGCTCGCCGGCGCCGAGCAGGTCCTCGTGCAGCTTTTCGCCGGGGCGCAGCCCGGTGTAGATGATCCTGACCGGGTTGTCGTACTGCTCGGCGATGCTGCGGGCGACGTCGGCGATCCGCACCGGTTCGCCCATGTCGAGCACCAGCGACTCGCCGTCGCGCCCGATCGCGGCTGCCTGGATGACCAGTTGCACCGCTTCCTGGATGGTCATGAAGTACCGGGTCACGTCCGGGTCGGTGACGGTGATCAGCTTGCCGGCCGCCGCCTGGGCGAGGAACGCGTGCAGCACCGAGCCGCGGCTGCCGAGCACGTTGCCGAACCGGACACTGAGGAACGTACCCTGGTTGGCGCCGGCCGCGAAGGCCGTGAGCCGCTCGGTGATCCGCTTGGAGAAGCCGAGCACACTGGTCGGGTCGGCGGCCTTGTCGGTGGAGATGTTCACGAACCGCTCCACACCGGATGCTGCCTCCAACAGGGTCTGGGTTCCCCACACGTTTGTCATGACGGCCTCACCCGGGTGACGCTCCAGCAGTGTGAGGTGTTTGAGCGCGGCGGCGTGGAAGACCACCTCGGGGCGCCGGGCGCGCATGATCTGCCGGATCGTCTCGCTGTCGCGCAGATCGGCGAGGATCAGGTCCGGGCTGTCCAGCAGTGCCCGGCCGCGCAACGACAGCTGTACGGCGTGCAGTGCGGACTCGTCGCGGTCGAGCATCATCAGCTCGCCGGGCTGGAACCGCTGGATCTGTCGGCACAGCTCCGAGCCGATCGAGCCGCCGGCCCCGGTGACCAGCACCCGTTTTCCGGTCAGGTAGCCGGCGATCGAGTCGAGGTCGGTCTCGATCTGGTGCCGGCCGAGCAGGTCAGTGAAGTCGGGGTCGCGCAGGTCGGTTACGGCCGGTTCGTTCTCCAGCAGTTCGCCGACCGACGGGACCACTTTGAACCTGGCGCCGGCCTGGTTCGCGAGGTGGCGTACTTCCCGGATCAGCGCGGCGTCGGCGTTGGCGACCGCGGCGACGACGGTGGTGGCACCGGTACGGGCGGCGACGGCCGGGATGTCCTGCCGGCTGCCCAGTACCGGTACCCCGCTGAGCCGTAGTTGCCGTTTCGCCGGGTCGTCGTCGAGCAGGCCCACCGGCAGGTACCGCCCGCTCGGCTCGTCCAGCATCGCCCGGAGCAGCGACTGGCCGGCGGCGCCGGCGCCGAACAGCAGCACCCGCTGGATGTCCCGGCCGGCGGGTCGGCGGCGCCGTTGCCGGTGCAGCCGGCGCAGGTACCGGACGCCGAGCATCTGGACGAGCGCCAGGCAGCCACCGACCAGCGGTGTGCTGGCCGGCACCGGCCGTTGTGGTGCGGCGAGATCGAGTAGCAGCAGCAGACCCATGGTGGCCAGCACGCAGCGGGACACCACCCACACCTCGTCGAAGCTGCCCAGCCGGTACCGGTCCCGGTACAGGTAGCTGAGGTGACCGACCACCGTGTGCAGCACGATCGCGGCCAGCATGACCAGGATCAGGCCGTTGAGGTGTGTCCCGGCGAGGGCGAACTCGTAGCGGGTCCAGACGGCGACGACCAGGCCGGCGCACCAGGCGCCGAGGTCTACCAGCCACATCGGTGCGACGGCGCGTTCCCGGTTGCGGCGGGTGGTGGTGTCTGCGGGTCGGGTCGATGTCTGCATTCCAGCCCCGTTCAGTCGGCGTACGGGCACCGCTGGTCCGGCCGGCGGTGCCTGCGGTCTCGTCCATGCGGTGTGGAGACTGCGGTAATGCCACTATTTGACCAGAAAACCTCCTTAGCCAGTGCAGATTGGTACAAGATGGTGCTGACCATGACGGAGCAGGATTTTTGGAGGCCGTACCGATGGAACTGCGTGACTACTTCGACGCGGTGCGGAAGCGATGGCTCTGGGTACTCGCTGCGGTGACCGTCGCGGTCAGTGCCGCCGTACTGATCAATGTCCGGACCACCCCGCAGTACGCCACCTCGGTCACCTTCTTCGTCTCCACCTCCAGCAGCCAGGGGGTGACCGACGCGTACCAGGGCGGGCTCTTCTCCCAGCAGCGGGTCAAGTCCTACAGCGGTCTGCTTACCAGCAGCCGGCTCGCCGAGACCGTGGTCGACCGGCACAGCCTCGGCCTGACCGCCGGTGAGGTGCAGTCGCGGGTCAGCGCCCGCCCGGTGCCGGACACGGTCCTGCTGCAGGCGACGGTGACCGACAGCTCACCGAACCGCTCGGAGCAGATCGCCGAGGCGATCGTCGCTGAGTTCGTCCGCCTGGTCCAGCAGCTGGAGACCTCACCGGGCGCTGACCGACCGGCCATCAAGGTCGAGGTGATCGCCGGCCCGCTGCTCAACCCGGCGCCGGTCGCGCCGCAACCGGTGCGCAACATCAGCCTGGGGCTGTTCCTCGGGCTGCTCAGCGGAATCGGCCTGGCACTGCTGCGCGGGATGCTCGACAACACAGTCCGCACCATCGATCAGATGCGCGACGTCACCGCGGCCGGGGTACTCGGCACGATCCCGTTGGACAACGCGGCCCGCCGCGATCCGCTGATCATCGGCCGGCAGGCACACTCGCCACGGGCGGAGGCGTTCCGGCAGCTGCGGACCAACCTGCAGTTCGCCGACGTCGACAAGCCGGTGCGCAGCCTGGTGGTGACCAGCGCGATGCCCGAGGAGGGCAAGACCACCACCGCGACGAACCTGGCGTTGACCTTCGCCGAAGCGGGCAACTCGGTGCTGCTCGTGGAGGCGGACCTGCGCCGGCCTCAGGCGGCCTCCTACCTGAACATGGAGGGCGCCGTCGGGCTGACCAGCGTACTCGCCGGGCAGGCCGAACTCGACGACGTGCTGCAACCCTGGGGGGACAGCGGCATGACTCTGCTGCCCAGTGGCTTCATTCCGCCGAATCCGAGCGAGCTGCTCGGCTCGCAGCAGATGGCGGATCTGCTCGCCACGCTGCGGGCACGGTTCGACGTGGTCATCGTGGACACCGCGCCGCTGGTGCCGGTCACCGACGCGGCGCCGATCGCCGCCCAGGTGGACGGTGTGATCGTGGTGGGGCGGTGCGCCAAGACCACCGAGACGCACCTGCGGGCGGCGGTCGCCGCGCTGCGCGCGGTGGACGCCCGGCTGCTCGGCTGCGTGTTGAACATGACGCCGCACCGCAGTGGCGCCTACAACTACTACTACCACGAGCACGGCCGTCGGCGTCGGTCCGCGAACCCGGCCGCTCCGGCCCGGCAGCGTCAGGCGGTCGCGGCTCCCGACACCACCGAGACCGCCGAGGGCCGGACGGCGGACGCCGGCGTACCGGTCAAGACTTCGTGATGACGTCCAGCAGGATGTCGACGGTCTGGCCGATCTGGCTGGCGCAGACCCGGAAGTCCCCGACCGGCCGCAGCACCGGGTCGGCGAGGTCGTCCTGTTCGGCGGAGACCGGCTGGACCCGGCTGCGGGCGGCCGCCGCAGCGGTCACCAGCGACCTGGCCCGGTCCGCGACGTCCGGCGGCGAGGTCGTCGGGGGCAGGACCGCGGCGTTGGCCAGCCGTCCGAACTGGCGGACGGTGAAGGTGCGGGTCAGCGTGGCCGGGGCCAGCGCGACGCAGTACGCCCGGTGCCGGCGGCTGGCGGTCAGCACCAGATCCGCGCGGGTCAGCATGGCGGCGTCCACCTGCCGGCTGGCGAACCCGTCCGGGTCGGCCTGGCGTTCCCGCAGGACCCGCTCGGTGTGCGGATGCATCGGCTGGCCGACCAGCGCTTCGGTGCCGGCGCTGTACGCGACGACGTCGGCCCGGTCCGCGCCCAGCCGGGTCTGCACGGCGTACCGGGTCAGCCGTTCCGCCAGCGGCGAGCGGCAGATGTTCGCCCGGCACACGAACAGGATGGTGAACCGATCAGTGGTCATCAATGCCAGCCAATCCGGTGTGTCCGCGACCGGCCGCCGGACCGCGCCGGCCAGTCGGTCGCGGCCACCGACCCGGCCACGACCAGGTCAGCGTAGCCCGCGACCTGGACATTTCGCCGGAGCCGCGCGATGACCCGGCAGATCTACCTGTCCCCGCCGGACGTCGGCCCGCTCGAAGAGGAGTTCCTGGTCCGGACGCTGCGCTCCGGCTGGGTGGCCCCGTCCGGCCCGGAGGTGGACGCCTTCGAGCAGGAGCTGGCCCGGCGGGTCGGGGTCGCTCACGCGGTCGCGGTCAACTCGGCGACCGCCGGCCTGCATCTGGCCCTGCTGGCCCTCGGGGTGGGGCCGGGCCAGGCGGTGGCGGTACCCACTCTGACCTTCGTCGCCACCGCCAACGCCATCGTCTACACCGGTGCCCAGCCGGTCTTCGTCGACTGCGATCCACGAACCGGCAACGTCGACGTCGATCTGCTGGCCGAGGCGCTCACCCGGCCGGAGCCCGGTCAGCCGCCGGTACGCGCGGTGGTGCCGGTCGACATGTTCGGCCGCTGCGCCGACTACGACGAGATCGTCCCGTTGTGCGCCACGTTCGGACTGCCGGTCGTGGAGGACGCGGCGGAGGCGCTCGGTGCCTGCCTGCGCGATCGGCCCGCCGGCAGCTTCGGCCGGGCCGGGGTCTTCTCCTTCAACGGAAACAAGATCATGACAACCTCGGGGGGTGGGATGGTAGTCACCGACGACGCGGCGATCGCCCATCAGTGCCGCTACCTGGCCAGCCAGGCACGCCAGCCGGTGGCCCACTACGAACACACCGACATCGGCTACAACTACCGGCTGAGCAACCTGCTCGCCGCGCTGGGTCGGGCGCAACTGCACCGTCTCGACTCGATGGTCACCCACCGCCGGGAGACCCGTCAGCGGTACGCGAAGACCTTCGCCGGCGTCCCGGGGGTGCGCCTGCTCGGCGATCTCGGTGACGAGGCGGACCTCGGCGGCAACGCCTGGCTCACGGTAATCGTCGTCGACCCGGCCGAGGCCGGCTGGGACGCCGCCGAACTGGGCCGCTACCTGACTGACCGGCGGATCGAGACCCGGCCGGTCTGGAAACCGATGCACCGGCAGCCGGTCTTCGCCGCCGCGCCGCGGATCCTCACCGGCGCGGCGGACCGGCTCTTCGCGACCGGGCTGGCCCTGCCCAGCGGCTCGTCGTTGACCGAGGAGCAGATCGGCCGGGTGCTCGCGGCGATCGAGGCGTTCCTCGACGGTGACCGGAGCGGCCGATGAGCGCCCGGGACCTGGTGATCGTCGGCTGCGGCGGGCACGGCCGTGAACTGTTCGGCATCGTCGAAGCCGTCAACCGGGCCGGCCCGGCACCGTCCTGGCGGGTGGTCGGGTTCGTCGACGACGATCCCAGCCCGGCCAACAAGGAACGCCTCGACCGGCTCGGTACCGCGCTGCTCGGCGCGGTGGACTGGCTGACCGGGCAGAGCGACCCGCCCGCGTACGTGATCGGGATCGGCCTGCCGGCATACCGCCGTGCGGTCGGCCGGCGGATTGACGCCGCCCGACCGGCGGCGGCCCCGCTGGTCGCCGCCACCCTGATCCATCCGAGCGCCACGGTCGGTCCGGACAGCCGGATCGGCGCGGGTTCGGTGCTGTTCGCCGGTGCCAGGGTGACCACCGACGTGACGCTCGGCCGGCACGTGCACATCAACCAGAACGGCGTGGTCGGCCATGACACGACCGTCGCGGACTACGGCTCGGTGGGACCGCTGGCAGCCGTCTCCGGCTCATGCACCTTGGACGAGGGCGTCCTGGTGGGGACGACGGCGGCGATTCTTCAGGGCCGCAGCGTCGGTGCCGCAGCGACGATCGGCGCCGGAGCCTGCGTCGTACGTGACGTGCCGCCCGGTGCGGTGGTCAAGGGGGTGCCCGCGCGATGAGGGTCCGTTGGCGGTCGCGTCGGGGGTCGTCGGTATCGAGGAAGGCATCGGGCATGCGGGTGGTCGTGATACTCAAGACCGCTGAGGGCGGCCGGTGGATCGTGCCCCAGGTCGAGGAGCTGCGCCGGCGTGGCAACGAGGTGATCGTGGTGCTGCCTGCCGGTCCGGGCCGGTTGCGCGAGAAACTGCGCCGGGCCGGGGTACCGATGATCGACTCGCCGTTCCGGTTCCGGTTCCGTCCGACGTTGGCCACGGCCGTGCAGCTGTGGTCGCTGCGTCGGCTACTGCGTCGGCTGCGGCCGGATGTGGTGCACTACCACCACTACCACGCGGCGCTGGCGGTCCGGTTGAGCCTGCTCGGGCTCGACGCCGCCAGGATCTTCATGGTGCCCGGTCCGCTCTTTCTGGAGTCGACGCCGATCCGCGCCGCGGAGCGCTTCCTGGCCCGGCTGGACGACCTCGTGATCGCCGGCAGTGCACACACCGCCGAGCTGTACCGGTCCCTGGGGCGTCGCGGCGACGCACTGGCGGTGGTGCCGTACGGGGTGGACACCCGGCAGTTCCGCCCGGCGGACGCCGCCACCCGGGCCGCTGCACGTCGGCGGCTGGGCCTTTCGGCCGATGTGTTCGTGGTGATCATGGTGGCGTACGTGTACGCGCCCAAGTCGATGGTGCACCGGGGGACCGGCATCAAAGGTCACGATGTGCTGCTGGCGGCGTGGCGCTCGTTCACCCGCGACTGCCCCCGCGCCCGGCTGGTCCTGGTCGGTGAGGGCTGGGACGTGGCCGGTGAGGAGCACCGCCGGGAGCTGGTGCGACGTTTCGACGTGGCGGCCGATCCGACCGTCGACTGGTTTGCCGGAGTCATCGACGTGCGGCAGTACTACGCTGCCGCGGACATCAGCGTCAGCCCGTCGCGGTCGGAGAACCACGGCGCGGCGCTGGAAGCCGGAGCCTGCGGAGTGCCCTCCGTCGTGTCCGACGCCGGCGGACTTCCGGAGACGGTCAACCGGGACAGCGGTTGGGTGGTCCCGACCGGTGACGTCGAGGCACTCGCCACCGCGCTGCGCGGTGCACACGCGGAGTTCCGGTCCGGTCGGCTCGCCCGGCGTCCACCGGCAGCACGGGAACACATCGAGCAGCGGTTCGACAGCGGTGACTGTGCCCGGGTGGTGGCCGACCTGGTCGAGGCGACCGGCGGGCGTCAGCCGGTGTCCCGCCGCCGGCCGGCCGCAGCGTCGGTCGGCTGACCTGCACGGACCGCTGTCGGCGGGCGCCGCGCCGGCACCTGACTCTGACTACCGGCTGATGGGGAGCACAGTGGAGAACTCGCCAGGTTCCGCGATGGGCACCGTCGCGGTCAGTACCCAGCACCGGTTCCAACGCACACCGGACGGCGCCGTGTGGACGGTGAACGGGCCGGCGCACGCCTTCTGGACCCGGTATCTGTCGGCCTTCGACCGGGTCCGACTGCTCGCCGAGGTCACCGACGTACCGCTACCGCCGACCGGCGCGTCCCGGGTGGACGGCGCGGGAGTGGAGATCTGGCCGCTGCCGTGCGGTCGCGGCGCCTGCGGCCTGCTGCCGGGTCGTGCGGCGCTGCGCCGGTCGTTGCGGTACGGGGTGGACGACGTCGACGCCGTCATCCTGCGGAGCCCGTCACCGGCCACCGGCCTGCTCGTACCGATCTTGCGTCGCTGGCACCGCGGCTACGCGGTCGAGGTCGTCGCAGACCCGCACGACATGTTCGACGGTCCGGTGGCGACGTACCCGGTGCGCCGCTGGCGCGTTCACCGAGCGGCGCGCCGACTGCGGGAGCAGTGCCGGGATGCCACCGCCGTGGCCTACACCACCGGAACTTCGCTGCAGCTGCGATGTCCGCCAGGTCCGCACACCGTCGCCGCCAACTACCCGGACGTCGACCTGCGGGCCGACGCGTTCGTCTGCGAGCCCCGCGTCCCGTCGGCGCCCGGCGGTCCGGTGACGCTGATCTCGGCCGGGACGCTCGACCGCTGCCGGCACGGCGTCGACGTCGTCCTGGCGGCGATGCGTCGGCTGGCTGACGACGGCATCCGGGCGGACCTGGTGCACCTGGGCGACGGCCGGTCCCGGCTGCGGCTCGAACGCCGCGCGGCCCGGCTGGGACTGACCGACCGGGTCGTCATCGCCGGCGAGCGTCCCGCCGCCGAGGTGCGGTCCTGGCTGGACGCCGCCGACGTGTTCGTGTCGCCGACTTCCGTCGACGTGCGCTCCCCGGTAGTGGTCGAGGCGATGGCCCGGGGTCTGCCCGTGGTCGCCGTCGCGGCGGTGGGCGCGCCGGACCTGTTCGAGGCGGACTGTCTGGTCACCACCGGTGGTCCGGCGGCGCTGGCCGAGGTGGTCCGGCGGCTGCTGACCCAGCCGCAGCGGATGGTCGAGGTGGCGGCGGCCGGTCTGGTCCGGTCCCGCGGCTACCGCACCGAGCTCGTGGCACCCCGACGGGCGATGTTCTACCGTGCCGTCCGGATGGCCGGTCGCCCGACGCCGGTGGCGCCGGCGGCCCGGGCGCGGGAACACGCCCCGACGAGCTGACCGGGTCAGCGTCCCCGCCGGCTGCGTAGCCGGCGGGGACGGGTCACAGCAGTTCCGTGCCGGCGGTGGCGGCCAGCCTCCGGCGGGTGTCCAGCACCAGCGGCGCATCGTCGAGCAGGGAGTAGTCGATGTCGTCGTGGTCGGCCAGCACGACCACCGCGTCAGCGGCTTCGACCTGGTCGACGGTGAGCGGCACCGCCTGTACGAAGGCCGGCATCTGCTCCGGGCGCAGGTGCGGGTCGACGACGTGCAGCTGCGCGCCGGCCAGGTGCAGCAGTTCGGCGACGCGGACCGCCGGGGACTCGCGACAGTCGCCGCTGTTGCGCTTGTACGCCAGCCCGATGAGCAGCACCCGCGCGCCCCGCAACGCCTGGCTGCGCCGATTCATCGCGCTGGTCAACCGTTCCACGACGTACATCGGCATGTAGTTGTTCACGTCGTTGGCGAGTTCGACGAACCGGAAGTTGCGGCCGAGAGTCCGCTTGACCTCCCAGGACAGGTAGGACGGGTCCACCGGCAGGCAGTGCCCACCGACGCCCGGGCCCGGGGTGAACCGCAGGAAGCCGAACGGCTTGGTGCTGGCGGCGTCGATCGCGTCCCAGATGTCGATGCCGAGCATGTGCGCGTACACCGCCAGCTCATTGACCAGGGCGATGTTGACGTGTCGGAAGGTGTTCTCCAGCAGTTTGGTGGTCTCGGCCTCCCGGGTGCCGGCGACCGCCACGGTCCGGTCCACCAGACCGTCGTAGAACGCCTGCACCGACCGCAACGACTCGGGGGTGATCCCGGAGACCACCTTCGGTGTGTTGACGAAGGTCCATTCGCGGTTGCCCGGGTCGATGCGCTCCGGGCTGTACCCGAGGTGGAAGTCGAGCCCGGCCTGCAGACCGCTGCGCTTCTCCAACAGTGGCCGGAGAAACTCGTCGGTGGTGCCGGGGTAGGTCGTCGACTCCAGGATCACGGTCGCGCCGGGAGTGAGCTGCTCGGCGAGTGACCGGGCCGCCTGCTCGATGTACCGCAGGTCGGGTGCTCCGTCACGCAACGGCGTCGGCACGGTGATCACCGCGGTGTCAAATCCTGCGGCTGCGGCGTAGTCAGTGGTCGCCGTGTAGCGGCCGCTGCCCAATGCGGCGTGTAGCTCGGCGTCGGTGACATCCTCGACGTACGAGGTGCCCGCGCGCAGCATCCGGATCCGCTCGGCGTCGGTGTCCAGCCCGACGACCAGGTGTCCGACCGCTACGGCGCGCATCGCCACGGGCAGGCCGACGTATCCCTGGCCGACGATCACCACCAGTGTGTTCGCCATGTCTCCCACGCTCCAGACGAAAACCCAATAACCGGCATAAGCATCTAACCATCTAAAGCTCCCCTATAAGTCCGAATCTGGTTTTGCCGGGTCAGCTGAAATTCGCTCGTGCCGGCGTGCCGGCCTGCCCGACAATCGCCCGATGACTGCGACCACCGAGGCTCCGTCACTTCCTGCTGGATACACCCAGCGGCCCGCCGGGCCCGATGACGCACCAGCCGTCTTGCAGGTGATCGCCACCTGCAATACCGCGGTCATCGGCCGGCCCGACTACACCCTCGACGAGGTCGCCGACGACCTCGCCGGTCCGGACTTCGACCCGACGCGGGACGGTTGGCTGGTGCACGACCCGGGTGGCGTGGCGGTCGGCTGGGGTTGGGCGTGTCGCAAGGGGAGCAGTGACACCGTCGACGTCGATGCGTACCATCTCGACACCGAGCCGGCGGTCGGCGACTGGCTCTGGTACCAGGCCCAACGTCGCGCCGTCGCGATCGCCGCCGAACTGGGCCATTCCCGCGCCGTGCTGGACGCCGGCTGCTACCGGGAGGACACTGCCACGGCCGGACGGCTGGCCGAGCTCGGCTTCTCGGTGGCGACCGTGTTCAACCGGCTGTTCGTCCGGCACGACCCGGCGAGCCCGAGGGTCGACCCCAGGGAACCCGACGGCGTGCGGATCCGCGGCACCGGTGACGATCCCGAGGCCCGTCACCAGGCATGGACGGTGCACCAGGCCGCCTTCGCCGACCACTTCGGTTTCGCGGCCAAGGCCTACCCCGACTGGGTCGGGCATCTCGAGTCGCACAGTGACCACGACTGGTCGCTTGGCGAGGTCGCGTACCTGGACGGCGTCCCGGCCGCGATGGTGTTGCGGTCGCACGCCTTCGTGGCCGACGAGCAGAGCGGCTACGTACGGCTGCTCGCGGTCCGACCCGAATGGCAGGGGCGCGGCCTGGGTCGCCTGCTGCTGCGCCGGGCGTTCGCCGCCGACGCCGCCGACCACCGGCGGGGCACCTTCCTGCACGTCGATACCGACCCCCGGCGGCCGGCGCTGCGCCTGTACCTCGCCGAGGGCATGCGGCCGGTGCAGATCATCGACGCCTGGCGACGGACCGTCCCGGTGACGCCCTGACCGGGGACGTGCCCGATCCGACGAGCTGGGCCCGCCGACGAGCTGGACCCGGCTCACCGCTCGGCCACCAGTACGGCCACCGTCCGCCGCATGGCCTGCTCGAACAGCTCCCCGTCGACGACGGCCAGCGACGCGGTCATCGACACCACGACCAGCGTGGTTTCGACCTGTACGACAGCCAGCGCGGTCGTCGCGGTGACCCGTCCGGCACCGCGGCCCAACGTCCGTACCAGATCTATCCGCCAGGCGCGGTCGCCGACGGCCGGTGCCGTACGGGTCAGCGACTGGACCCGTAGCCCGGACCGTCCGTCGATGAACTCCCGACAGGCCGCGCCGGCTCGTTCGACCGCAGCGAAGACCATCTCCACCGGCCGTGCCGAGGACATCGCATCCGGCCCGTACGACACGACGTCGATCTGCAGGGTGGTGCGGCCGAGCCCACCGCCGCCCGGTGTGGCCCGCGTCGCGTAGCGCGCCACGCCCCGGCCGGTACGTCCGGCGGCCGCCCGACGCAGATAGTCGTTGACGATCGACGGCTGACAGCCGGCCGGACGGCTCCCGGCCGGTGGCGGTGCCGGGAGCGGATCCGCCCGCCATGCCGGGCCGAGCACGGGCTCGACGGCTCGGGCGGCCCGGTTCGCCGCGGTCGTGTCGATCGGGACCGGGCCGGCGGTCCTCGGGTCATCCGGACGGGCACGGCGGGCGCGGTCCGGGTCGGATCCGCTGTCCGGAACGGCGGGCGACGGCTGGACCAGCAGCGGCGCGGCGAGATTCGGCGGGGCCGCGGTGCCCACCGGGAAGGCGAGCAGGCCGGCGACGACTCCGGCCAACGTCGCCGGGACGGCAGCTGGGCCCGGCGATCCGGTCGCGCCCGGTCGTCTGGCGGTCAGCGCCGGCAGCAGGCAGGCCAGGACCAGCAGGGCGGGTGCCAACGCGGCACCGGCGACCAGCCGATCTCCAGTGGCCGGTGCCAGGTGCCACAGGATGGACGCCCCGGCCTGGCCTCCCGCACCGGCGGCTACCCCGGCAGCTGGCACGGCACACCAGGCCACTGTCCGGGCACCGCACGTAGCGCCCGGGCCGCTGCGTGATCCGACGGTCAGGCCGGCGACGGCGGCGGTCAGCAGCAGCACGCGGGTCGTCGACCCGGCAGGCGCGCCGAGCCCCGGGCCGGTGAACGCGGCCACTGCGGCCAGTGCGGCGCTCACTGAAGTCAGGAGCCACGGCCAGCCGCGCAGCACGGCGCGGCGAGCGCTCTGGCCCGAGGCGATCCGGTCAAGTTCGGCGCGGACCAGCGGGTCGAACACCACCGGAACCAACGGTTGACGGACCGCCGCCGCCGGCAGCACGACCGCCGCCCGCTGGCCGGGACCGGCGGTGCTGCCCGTCCGATGGCCGCCGATCCGCAACCGGGGCCGGTCGGCACCGACTAACCGGTGCTGCCGGCAGAGTTCCTCGAAACGCGCCTCGGCCATCGGGTGGGCCGAGGGCAGCCGGGCGATCCGGCGTTGGGCGCACACCGTCGAGACCAGCGTCCCGGCCAGCCCACTGCCGAGCGCGATCGCCGCTCCTGAGGTCATCAGCGCACCGACCGCCCAGGTCGCCTCGGTCAGGCACATCGCCGGGTCGCTGGCCGAGGGCGGGCAACGGGTCAGCACGTCCAGGTACGCCAGCCCGATGGGGCGGTACGTCAGGGCCAGCATCCCGCCGATCGCCGCGCCGAGCGCGGCGAGTGCGACCGCGACCACCAGCAGCGGCCACGTCCTGACACCCCTGGGCGTCATGCCGACGGACCCCCGCAGTCAGTCATCCGTGTCGGATCGTGTACCGAACGTAGCCATGATGGGGGATCGTGGCCCGCTGGTCCAGCGCGACCTGCGGAGACCGTCAGATGGGGTAGCCTCGGAAACACTGTGGAAGGCGGCGACGGGGTCAACGAGCGGGCTGGTGACGAGCGGGTCGGTGACGCGCAGCGCAACTACGTCGTCGAGCTGCTCGCCCGGGCGCTCGGTGAGGGCTATCTGGACCTCACCGAGTACGAGCGGCGACTGGTCGAGGCGACCGCGGCGACGACGTCGGGGGAGCTCGCCGCGCAACTGACCGATCTGCCGCGGCGGTTCCACTGGGATCCTCGTACGCCCGTCGTCGGTTCGTCCGTCGCCGACCGGGCCTGGGCCGGGCGTACCTCTGCCGCGTTGATCATGGCCGTCGCGTCGCTGCCATTCGCCGCCTGCTACGGCGCCGGCGCGGTATTCGCTGTCGCAGCGATCGTTCTGGCGGGCCCGGGCCGACGGGTTCCAGGTCAGCGGGCCAGGGCGCTGGCAGCGACCGTGATCGGCTCGGTCGGTGTGTTCGGGTCCGTGATGAGTGTCGTCCTGCTGCTCGTCGTCGGCTGATCGCCCGGTGGTCTCCCGGTAAAGTGCCATCTACGGCCTGGCCGGGTCCGATCGTCGCGGACAGATGTGATCGTCGATGGCATGCGCCCGTCACGAACGGCCCGACATGCCGGGGTCCTCCTTGTTCTACTGCTGTGTCTGAGCGCCTGCGGCGCGACCAGCGCGAAATGCCGCAACAACAGTTGTACAGTCGCCGTCAAAACAACCGAAACTGCAAGTGTGGAGATTTTCGATCACCAGATGGAATTCCGGGATCTCGTCGCCGGATCGGTGACCGTGGTCTACGCCGGACAGCCCCATTACATCCCGGTCGGGCAGACGGCGGGGGTCGGTCCGCTGACCGTGACGGTGACCTCGGCGGAACCGGGTCGGGCACAGCTGGTCATCTCCGCGGACCAGCACAGCGGCGCGGATGCCGGTCGTGGTCACCGTTGAATCCACAGGCGCAGTTCCTGCGGGTCGAGGCAGGCCAGCACCGCTTCGTGCAGGATCATGCTGGCCGCCCGCGCCAGGGTGAGGTCGAACTGTCCGGTGCGGCCGTCGGGTAGCCGCAGCGCGACCGTGCCGGTTCGCCGGTCCACGGCGCAGCGCAGCGGCAGTTCGGCAGGCCGGTCGCCCGGCGAGCGGACCAGGACCCGCAGCTCGATCACGCCGTCGGAGACCCGTCGATCGACCACGGGCCCGCTGGCCGGCGGGGCGGGTCGACCGGCCGGCTGAGGCCGGAGGCGTCCTGCCGGCTGGCGCTGGGGACGCCGGGGCGGATCGCGTTCCGGCCGGCAGGACGGTGTCATGGTGCGTCCGTTCGATGGACCCGGCACGGTCGCTGGCCTCGCCGCTCGGGCGGTCCGCACGGGCTCGGGTGGTGGCCGCCGGTCGGCGCGGGGCGCCAGTTCGGGGCGGCCGAGCACCACGGTGTCCACGCCGGTGCCCTCCGCGCCGGTGACCCGGTACCGGACGGTGACCGCGGTGTCGGACAGGTTGAGCACCACTCCGGGCCGCCAGGCCCCGGTACGGTGAATCCAGATCGGATCACCTCGCCGGTACGCCGTCACGGTGCGCGCCGTACCGGCCGGCGGCAGGCGCGAGCTGCGGCCCGTGCCGCTCACCGGAACTCGTACCGCATTATTGGGAGCTGCCTCTGATCGCCGGGACAGGTCGTGACGTTGCTCGGCCGACGATACTTCCCCGATGACCGGGTGCGGCAGGGGTCAATGCCTGGTGCCTATTCGGATATTGCGGACCAGGAGGCGGGGGAGACCGAGTCGCGTCGTCTTCCCGACGATCAGGAAAGCTGGTCGGGCGCTCCGCCGGATATCACAGGATTCCTGCCGCGTCGCCGAGGACCGGATCGACATGACTCGGCGTGAACACGCTTCCGAGGACCATGCACTGTCGTGTTTCTCCGTACCGGTGCGACCTCGCAGCTGGCATGCGTCGACGTACCGGCCCGATGATTGATCGCACGACTGACACCGCCTCGGCGAAGTGGTTTGACGACTCTCCGTGATGTTTCGCGGTTGGCTGACGCCGGTCGGGCGGGGAGTTCGCTGGCCGAGCGGCGTCGAGGAGGGCGGGCGCGGACGGCATCGGCGGGCAAGGGGCGGTAACCCAGCTTCCTAGGAAGCCATAGAGACTGTGCGGGCAACGACCAGCCGACGAGCGCGATCGTCCATCAGCTACTCATTAAAAGGAGTGTCTGCAGTGGAACATAAGAGCTGGATCGGCCGACCGGCGTCGAAACTGCAGCGGCGGGTGGGAGCGTTGCTCAACCACCCAGTGGACCGCGATGCATCGCCGGGCCGGCCGTAGCGCCGCTGATCAGCGGCGTGCGGCGATGCCGTCCAGGAAGAGGGTGGTGCAGTCGGTGATCAGCCGGTTGAGCGAGTACTTGCCGCCCGGCCTGAACCATCGCACGGTGAGCCACACGGCATCGCGGGTGAGCCGGTAGAAGGTCTTCGGGTCGATGTCGGAGCGCAGGGTGCCGTCTTGGCGTCCGGCGTCGATGACGGTGAGCCAGACGCTCTCCACCTCCTTGGCGACGCCCTTGAGGTAGCCGAACCGGGGCAGGCCGCGCAGGTAGTTCGCGTCGTTCTGGTAGATCTCGGTGGCGTGCGGGTGGCTGGCGGCGCACTCGAGCGAGGCGCGGATGAGCTGCCGCAGCTGGTCGTCCGGCCCGTCCGGCCCGTCAAGGATCTGCTGGTAGCGGGCGCGTAGGTCGGCGAGGTAGCTGGAGATGATCTCGTCGACCATCGCTTCTTTGGATTCGAAGTGGTGGTAGAGGCTACCGGAGAGGATGCCCACGTCGTCGGCGATCTCGCGAACGGTCGTGCCGGCGACGCCTCGGCTGGCGAACAGCGCGCCAGCCCGGTGGAGTATGTGCTCTCGTCGGCTGCGGGAAGTCACCATTGTCTCCCTGGTCGTGTAGCGGTGAAGCGGACACTTGCTTGGCACCTTCCGCGACGAGCCGACCTGGCGGATCCAGCCGGATTCGGCAGTCAACCATGGTTGCTCTCTGACCAATGTGATCGGTGACCGGGTAGTCACCTCGAGGGGCGGAGGAGGTACGTCCGTCAGTCTAGGACCCAGGCAGGACGATTAACCGTACGCGTCGCGAACTAGTCCAGTGTGTCCTGATCGGCGCTCACCGCGCTGTGCTCAGACTCAGGTGTACGGTCAGCATGGACGGTCGGATCTGGGCGGCGTCCGCCGCGACTGCGGATGGGCACGCCCGAGTAGTGCAGTCGCCGGTGCACGTAGCTGTACGACACGCCGAGTTCGGCGGCGATGCGCCGGATCGGGGCTCCGGCGAGGTACCGGTTGACGATCTGGGCGCTTGTCGGACGCTCGGCGGGCGGGGTGGCCGGCATGACTGCTCCCTGGCCGTTGCGGGACGGTGGTGTCGTTGCGGATGTCTCCCGGACGAAGCCGGCGGCTGCTCCGTCGTCACCATGTCCCGCCAGGGGAAGCGGAGGTTGTCCGGCCGGGGTGTCAGATCAACGGCACCCGGGCCGACAGGGGTCAGGCCGCCCGGTCCCGACGGTGGCGGGTGCTGGCCGCGCCGCCCCGGACCACCCGCAACGGTGTCGGGTTGACCGCCGGTGGTTCGTCGTCGAGTTCGACGCGCCAGCGTGACCGGGTGCGGCCAGCTTCGCCCGGTGACGTGTCCGGGTCGCCACCGTGTCGGCGCAACGCCAGGATGAGCAGGTACCCGGCGACGACCAGGCCGTGGCTGAGCAGCCGAGGGTAGTCGACCCGCCCGGTGATCACGTCGTTGACCGACAGCAGCGCCAGCACCGCGACGAACGCGGTCAGGGTCGGCAGCATCCCGGCCGGCCGGGTACGCCGGACAGCGATCCACACGAAGCCGGCGCCGAGTGCGACGTTCCAGGCCGCGGACTCGTGCCACAGGTGGTTGGGGGCGGTTCCACCGACCGGATCGGGCACATGCAGATGGCCGTCGGCGACGCCGCCGATCTGGGCTGCCCCGAGCAGGAACTGCGCGATTCCGAGCACGCCGAGGGCGTACCGCAGCAGTAGGGCCACCCGGGCGGCGGTCAGCCGTCGGGGTGGCGCGAGTGCGTCGAGCACCGACTCGTCGACGGTGCCGACCGGTTCCGGACCGGTACGTCGGGCGAGGCCGGTGACCACGGCGGCGTCGGCGTACCAGTCCCGGCACCCGGCGCAGCCGGTCAGATGGTCCCGCGCCGCAGCCGATTCGGCGGCGTCGGTCTCCCCGTCGAGTTCGGCCGACAACAGCTCACGAAAGTCCACGCACCCCACATGTCAATAGTCGGCCCGCCCGCCGGGACAGTTCCCACCGGGGTGGGGCCGGACGGCCGGCACCGCCGGGCGGGGCGGACTACGGCGGGGGAGCCTTCCCGGATACCCTTCCAGTCATGCCGCACGCCGCACCGGACGACGCCCAGATCACCCGTTGGGCCCTGGCGGCCCGCGACGGTGACCGGGCGGCCGCCACGTCGTTCGTCCGGGCCACCCAGGGTCAGGTGCAGAGGTTCCTCGCGCATCTGGTGGACGCCACCGAGGCGGAGGACCTTGCCCAGGAGACGTTCCTGCGGGCGATGCGGTCGTTGCCGCGCTTTGCTGGGCGGTCCAGTGCGCGTACCTGGCTGCTGTCCATCGCCCGGAGGGTCGCCGTCGACCATATCCGCGCTGTCGTGGTGCGGCCCCGGGTCGCCGACCTGGCCGACTGGCAGGCGGTGGCCGAAGCAGCGGTCGCCGGTCCACGCTTCGAAGAGGCTGTGGCGCTGCGTCAACTGCTCGCCGGCCTGGCCGCCGACCGCCGGGAGGCGTTCGTGGCGACCCAGGTGCTCGGGTTGAGCTACGCCGAGGCCGCCGTGGTCTGCGACTGCCCGGTTGGGACCATCCGCTCCCGGGTCGCCCGGGCCCGGGAGGACCTGGTCGCTGCGATGACGGAGTCGGGCCGGCAGTCCGGCCGGCATCTGCGAGCGATCAGCTGATCGCTCGTGGCCCTGTCCCGCGCGACGGAGTAGTCGGCGGCGGTGTTCGTCCGCTGGTCCTGATGCTCGCGCGGCACCCGCCGGGCTGACCCGGGCGCTGCCCGACCCCCGCCGGCCGATGCCGGCCACACCTGCGCGTCCGGGTCCTAGCGGCCCGGCCGTTCGTCGCGGGCTTGTTTCAGCGTTGACCTCTTGCGTTAACAAACGTGAAGTGCAAGGCTTCGTCAACACCAACGAAGACGTCGACGGAGGCCAGCATGCAGAAGGCCCACACCAGGTTGTGGCGTCACGCGGCGGTGATTGGCGTTGCGGTGATCCTGACTGCCGCCTGCTCGTCAGGCGGTGACACGGACACGGACAGTAGCCCATCGGATGGCGCCACTGCCAACCCCGACGCCACCTTCCGCTTCGCAGACACCCTGCCAATCGACACCCTTGACCCGCAC
The DNA here is from genome assembly GCF_048060215.1 of Micromonospora sp. LOL_021. Classification (NCBI taxonomy): domain Bacteria; kingdom Bacillati; phylum Actinomycetota; class Actinomycetes; order Micromonosporales; family Micromonosporaceae; genus Micromonospora; species Micromonospora sp. LOL_021. The sequence continues at coordinate 20,016 of NZ_JBHMIN010000010.1, forward strand.
AAATCACCCGGAGCCGGCAACAACGTCTGGCTCTTTCCCGTATATGACCGGCTCATCCACCTCAACTCGTCGGCCGAACTCGTTCCCGGCCTGGCGACCGAATGGTCCTTCTCCGACGACGGGCTCACCCTGTCGCTGACCCTGCGGGAGAACGTCAGCTTCCACGACGGCACCCCATTCGACGCCGCGGCCGTGCAAGCCAACATCGACCGGGCGAAGACGGTGGAGGGGTCGGCCGTCGCCAGCGAACTCGCCGTCATCGACTCGGTCGAGATCGTCGACGACACACACGTCGACCTCAACCTCAATGCCGTCAACAGTGCCCTGCCATTCATCCTGACCGACCGCGCCGGAGCCATCGCCAGCCCGGCCGCGTTCGACGCCGACCTGGCCCGCAACCCGGTGGGCACCGGGATGTACCAGGTCACCGAGTACCAGCCGAGCTCCAGCGCGACATACGAGCGTAACCCCGACTACTGGGACCCGGACGCGGCCGCCGCCGCCCGGATGGAGTTCACCAGCATCACCGACTCCCAGCAACGGCTCAACGCGCTGCGGACCGACTCGATCGACGCCACCATCCTGGACGCGGCGAACGTCGCCGCAGCCGAGTCGGCCGGTCTGGTGGTGGACTCCGCCCCGGTGCTGCAGTTCTACCACCTGCAGCTCAACCTGTCCCGCGAGTACCTCGACGACGTGCGGGTACGGCAGGCGATCAACCATGCGATCAACCGTGAGGACCTGGTCAGCGGGCTGCTGTTCGATCTCGGTGAACCGGCGGTCCAGCCGTTCCCCAGCGGATACTTCGCCCACGACGAGTCCGTCGCCGACCTGTACCCCTACGATCCGCAGCGGGCCCGGCAACTACTGGACGAGGCCGGCGTACCCGAGGGCCACACCCTGGAGTTCATCAACCAGAACGCCCCCGCGTACACCCAGCTGACCGAGGCACTGCAGGCGCAGTTGGCGGAGGTGGGTCTCAACGTCGAGATCACCCAAACGGTCAACTTCGCCAACTCGTTCTACGTCGAAGGCCAGGGCGACGCCGGAGCGATCAACTGGACCGGTCGGCCGGACCCGTCACAGACGGTCGGTCTGGTCTTCGCCGAGAACGGCTTCGCCAACCCGGGCAAGGTGACCACGCCGGAGGTGACGGCCCTCTACCAGGACCTGCTGGCCACCACCGACGAGACACAGCGGCAGGGACTGGCCCGGCAACTGTCGGCCCAGATCACCACCGACGCCCTCGACGTCGTCCTCTACTTCCCTTACAGCAACGTCGCGTACAGCGACAAGGTGGTGGGCCTGGAGAACTGGCTCTCCGGCAAGCTCGAGTTCCCCGGCGTCGGCGTCGCCGACTGATCGACGTCGTCGTGCCGGGTGGGCGGCTACGGCCGCCCACCCGGCACGACCCCGGACCAGGCATGGTGAGGACATGATCGGACTCGTCGGCCGGCGCCTGTTGACCATGGTGCCGCTGCTGCTGTTCGTCACGCTCGTGGTGCACGGCATCGCCATCTTCGTCCCCGGCGACCCGGCGGTCCGCATCGCCGGGGAGAACGCCACCCCCGAACAGATCGCTCTCACCCGGGACCGGCTCAACCTCGACGAGCCCTGGCCGGTGCGGTACTGGCGGTGGCTCACCGACGCCGTCCGTGGCGACCTCGGCAACTCGATCTTCAACAACGACTCGGTGACCCAGCTGATCCTGGAACGGATGCCGGTGACCCTGGCGCTGACCCTTGCCGCGCTGGTCGTCGCGGTTCTGTTCGGCGTACCGGCCGGCATCCTCGCCGCCCTGCACCCGAACCGCTGGCCGGACAAGCTGGTCCGGGCCATCGCCACCGTCGGCATCGCCTTCCCCGGCTACTGGCTCGGCCTGCTGCTGATGCTGGCCTTCTCGATCCGGCTGGGCTGGTTCCCGACCATCGGCTACACGCCGATCAGCGAGGACCCGGCGGGCTGGCTGCGCCACATCACGCTGCCCGCCATCGCGTTGGGTGCCTCGGCCGGCGCGGAGGTGGCCCGGCAGCTGCGCCGGTCGATGCTCGACACCCTGCACCGCGACTTCGTCCGTACCGCCACCGCCAAGGGGCTGCGGTACCGGGCGGTGCTCGGCAAGCACGCCCTCAAACACGCCGCCGCGCCCGTGGTGACCGTACTCGCCACCCAGGTGGCGCTGCTGCTCGGCGCCGCCGTGATCATCGAGCAGACGTTCACCATCCCCGGGGTGGGGGCGCTCGCCGTCAGCTCGGTGATCGGCAACGACCTCACCGTCGTGCAGGGCATCGTGGTGGTCAGCACCGTCGCCATCGTGCTGGCCAACCTGCTCGCCGACGTCGCCCAGGCATGGCTCGCCCCGAAGACCCGGTGATCCGCGTCCGCCCCGACCGATCCGCCTCGCATCCTTCGAGTACCCGCACCGCACCAACAGCAAGGGAGGCGACCGTGACCGCCACCGCGACGCCGGCAGTGGACACCTCGTCGGCACCGCTGCAGAGCCGCCACCGCCGGCGGTTCCTGCGCCGGTTCGCCGGTCACCCGGGTGCGCTGCTGGCCGCCGGATACCTGCTCGTCGTGGCGCTGCTCGCCGTGTTCGGTGGCCGGCTGACACCACACGACCCACTGGCGCAGAATCTCGGTGCGGTGCTGCAGCCACCCACCGGCGGGCACCTGCTCGGCACCGACGATCTGGGCCGGGACCTGCTGAGCCGGCTCATCGTCGGGGCCCGGCCGTCGCTGCTGGCCGTCCTGCAGTCCCTCGCGGTCGGGGTCGGCTTCGGAATGCCGATCGGGCTGGCCGCGGTGCTGCTTCCTGCGTTGCCCGGCGGGCTGCTGATGCGGATCGTCGACGGGGTGATGGCCTTCCCGCCGTTGCTGCTGGCGATCGGCGTGATCGGCGTGCTCGGCCCCGGGCTCAGCCAGGCGATGATCGCCGTCGGTGTGGTGTTCGTGCCGCGGTTCGCCCGGCTGACCCGTACCAGTGTCCTGCAGGTCTACCACGAGACGTACATCGACGCCTCCCGGGTCATCGGCACCCCGCTGGGCCGGCTGGTCCGCTGGCACGTGCTGCCGAACATCACCGGCCCGGTCGTCGTGCAGGTGGCGGTGGCAAGCGGGTTCGCCATGCTCGCTGAGGCCGGTCTGAGCTTCCTCGGGCTCGGGGTCCAGCCACCGGACGCGAGCTGGGGCGCGCTGCTCGGCCGGGCGCTGCCGTACATCGACACCGCCTGGTGGCTGGCGGTCGCCCCCGGCGCGGTGATCACCCTGACCGTGCTGGCCACGAACGTGCTCGCCGACGGCGTCGGCGACTCCCTCGGCCGCGAATCCAGGAGCCGGCGTTGACCACACCCGCCAAGAGCACCACATTTGCCAAGAGCACCGACCGGCCGGCGTCGGCGACCGACGCCGTGCTGCAGGTCACCGACCTCACCGTCGCGGTGGGTAGCGCCGCCGTCGGCGGCTGGACCGACCTCGTTCACCAGGTGTCGTTTGAGGTAGCCGCAGGTGAGACGGTGGGGCTGGTCGGGGAGTCGGGCTGCGGCAAGAGCACCACCGCGCTGGCGTTGATGGGGCTGCTGCCGCCCCGGGACCTGCGGGTCTCCGGCGGCACGGTCCGGCTCGACGGGACCGACCTGTACCGGTTGTCCCGTCGGGGCTGGGAGGACGTCCGCGGCGACCAGATCTCCATGATCTTCCAGGAGCCGATGTCCAGCCTGCACCCGGCGTTCACCATCGGCGAGCAGATCGCCGAGTCGGTGCGCCGGCACCGGGGGCTGTCCCGCCGGGCGGCCGCCGACCGGGCGGTCGAGCTGCTCGACCTGGTCGGCGTGCCGGACGCCCGGTCCCGGGCTCGGGCGTACCCGCACGAGTTCTCCGGCGGGATGCTGCAGCGGGTCCTGATCGCCATCGCGCTGGCCTGCGAGCCGAAACTGCTGGTCGCCGACGAACCGACGACGGCCCTGGACGTCACCGTACAGGCGCAGATCCTGGACCTGCTGCACGAGATGCGCGACCGGTTCGGGCTGGCCGTCCTGCTGGTCACCCACGACCTCGGGGTGGTCGCCGAGGTGTGCGATCGGGTGGTGGTGATGTACGCCGGCCAGGTCGTCGAGGAATGCGACATCGACACCTTCCTCGCCGGTCCCCGCCATCCGTACAGTCGGGCGTTGCTGGCCGCCGCGCCGGACGCCGCCGTCGACGGCGAACTGACCTGGATTCCCGGTTCCCCACCCGGCCCGGACGAACTGCCGTCCGGCTGCCGGTTCCAGCCGCGCTGCCGGTACGCCCACGACGACTGTCGCAGCGGACCGATCGTGCTGCGCCGCACGGCCGACGGCCACGCGAGCCGTTGCCTGCTCGACCCGGAGGCGATGACCGATGAGTGACCTGCTGCGCCTTTCCGATCTGCACGTCACGTTCCCCGGTCGGTCGCTGTTCGGCCGCCGGGCCGCGCCGGTGCAGGCGGTACGCGGCGTGGACCTGACCGTCGCGTCGGGCGAGACGGTGGGGCTGGTCGGCGAGTCCGGCTGCGGCAAGTCCACCCTCGGCCGCACCGCCGTCCGGCTGATCCGCCCCACCCGGGGCCAGGTGCTGTTCGAGGGCCGCGACATCGGGGCGATGTCCAGCCGTCAGCTGCGCCCGCTGCGGCCCCGGTTCCAGATGGTCTTCCAGGACCCCTACTCGTCGCTCGACCCGTCGATGAGTGTGCTGGACAGCCTCGCCGAACCGCTGCGGGTGCATACCGGCGACGGGCGGGCCGAGCGGGCCGCCCGGGTGGCTGCGGCGCTGCGTCAGGTCGGGTTGGACGAGCGGCACCTGTACCGCTACCCGCACGAGTTCTCCGGCGGGCAGCGGCAGCGGCTCGCGCTGGCCCGGGCAATGATCCTCGACCCCCGGCTGATCGTCGCCGACGAGGCGACCAGCGCGCTGGACGTGTCCACCCAGAACCAGATCCTCATGCTGCTGCGGGCGTTGCAGCGGGAGCAGGGGGTGGCCCTGCTGTTCATCAGCCACAACCTGCTCGCTGTACGGCATGTCGCGGCCCGGGTGGCGGTCATGTACCTGGGTCGGGTGGTGGAGACCGGGCCGACCGCCCGGGTGTTCGCCGCCCCGGCCCACCCGTACACCCGGGCGTTGCTCGCCGCCGTGCCGGGCGCAGCCCGGCGCCGTCGACGCGGCGTGCGGGCTACGTCACCGGCCGGTGAGCTACCCAGCCCGGTCGCGCCGCCGACCGGCTGCCCGTTCCACACCCGCTGCCCGCTCGTGCTGGACCGCTGCCGGGTCGAGATGCCGGCGGCGGTGCCGGTGGACGACGGCGGTCACGTCTCGTGTCACCTGCAGACCGACGGCCCGACGCTCGGCGGCCGGCCGCTACCGGCGTCGCTGGCCGCCGGCGTCGGACCCGGGACGGCGTCCGGGTGAGGTGTACCGGGGCAATCAGTGGCCGCGGGCGATCCATTCGTCGAGGTGCGGCCGTTCGGTGCCGATCGTGGTGCTGTCGCCGTGTCCGGTGTGCACGACCGTGTCGTCCGGCAGGGTGAACAGCCGGTCGCGGATGGACGCGACGATCGTGCCGAAGTCGCTGTAGGAGCGGCCGGTGGCCCCGGGGCCACCGGCGAACAGCGTGTCGCCGGTGAACACCACGCCCAGCTCCGGGGCGGACAGGCAGCACGCACCGGGGCTGTGCCCAGGAGTGTGCAACACCCGCAGCGTGGTGCCGCCGACGGTGAGCTGCTGACCGTCGGCCAGTGTGGCGTCCGGGGGCCGCCGCGGGTGCACCTGGTCCCACAGCACCCGGTCGGCCGGGTGCAGCAGCACGGGTGCACCGGTCTCGTCGGCCAGCCGCGGCGCGACCCGTACGTGGTCGTCGTGGGCGTGGGTGGCGACGATCGCCCGGACGGTACGTGCGCCCACGACAGTACGGATCGCCTCGACGTCGTGCGGGGCGTCGATCACCACGCATTCGGTGTCGTCGCCGACCACCCAGACGTTGTTGTCGACGTCGAAGGTCTGCCCGTCCAGGGAGAACGTCCCGGACGTGACGGTGTGGTCGATCCGGGTCGGCATCAGAACACCACCACCGAGCGGAGCACGTCGCCGTGGTGCATCTTGCCGAACGCCTGCTCGACCTGGTCGAGCGGGATCTCCTCGGTGACGAAGGCGTCGAGGTCGAGCCGGCCCTGCCGGTACAGTTCGGTCAGCATCGGGAAGTCGCGCGACGGCAGGCAGTCGCCGTACCAGCTGGATTTGAGCGCGCCGCCGCGACCGAACACGTCCAGCAGTGGCAGTTCGACGCGCATCTGCGGGGTGGGCACGCCGACCAGGACGACGGTGCCGGCCAGGTCCCGGGCGTAGAACGCCTGTTTCCAGGTCTCCGGGCGGCCGACCGCGTCGATGACGACGTCCGCGCCGAAGCCGCCGGTGAGTTCCTGGATCCGTTCCACCACGTCGGTCTGCCGGGCGTCGACCGTGTGGGTGGCGCCGAAGCCGCGCGCCCAGTCGAGTTTGCGGGGGTCGGTGTCGACGGCGATGATGGTGGTCGCACCGGCCAGGGCGGCTCCGGCGATCGCGCCGTCGCCGACGCCGCCGCAGCCGATCACCGCGACGGAGTCGCCGCGGCCGACGCCGCCGGTGTTGATCGCGGCGCCCAGGCCGGCCATCACTCCGCAGCCGAGCAGGCCGACGGCGGCCGGCCGGGCCGCCGGGTCCACCTTGGTGCACTGGCCGGCATGCACCAGGGTCTTCTCGGCGAAGGCACCGATGCCCAGCGCGGGGGAGAGCACGGTGCCGTCGGTCAGGGTCATCTTCCGGGTGGCGTTGTGGGTGGCGAAGCAGTACCAGGGTCGGCCTCGGACGCAGGCCCGGCAGGTGCCGCAGACGGCCCGCCAGTTCAGCACCACGAAATCGCCGGGGGCGACGTCGGTCACCCCGGCACCGACCTGTTCGACGATGCCGGCCGCTTCGTGGCCGAGCAGGAACGGGTAGTCGTCGCTGATGCCGCCGTCGCGGTAGTGCAGGTCGGTGTGGCAGACACCGCAGGCCTGCACCCGCACCACCGCCTCGCCCGGGCCGGGGTCCGGTACGACGATCGTGGCGACCTCGACCGGCGTACCGGTGCTCCGGGAGATCACACCCCGGACGTGTTGGCTCATCGGAACCCTCCTGAAACGTCCTCGTCACACAGGTCCGGTCCGAACCTACCGTCGGGCAGGCCGGTGCGGAACCGTCCCGCCCGGCGTATCCCCTGGTGGTGACGACTACCGCTGGTCGGCGGCCGATTCGATCAGGTGCCGGATCCGGCCGAGGAAGGCAGCGCAGTACGCGCCGTCGAAGACCCGGTGGTCGAACGAGGCGGTCAGCACGGCGACTCGGCCGACGTCCAGTCGGGGCCGGCCGCCGTCGCGGACGACCACCGGCCGGTCGGCGACGCTGTCGAAGGAGAGGATGGCGGCCTGCGGCTGGTTGATCACCGGGACGGTGAACAGGGTGCCGGACCGGCCCAGGCTGGAGAGGGTGAAGGTGCCGCCGGTCACGTCGGTGACGCCGAGCCGGCGCTGGTGGGTGCGGGCGGTGACGTCGGTGATCCGGTCGTGCAGGGTGGTCAGGTCGAGTTCGTTGGCGCGGTGTACGACCGGCACGACCAGGCCTTCGTGCCGCAGGTCGACCGCGATGCCGAGGTTGACCTGCTCGAAGACCCGGATCCCGGCCTCTTCCCAGCTGGCGTTCACCATCGGGAACTCGGTCAACGCCTGCGCGGTGGCCCGGGCCAGGTAGGCGAGCATCCCGGGTGGTCGACTGCCCCGGGTGGCCCGGTCCGCTTCGACGGCGTCGAAGCGGACCTCGACGGCCATCGCCGCGTGCGGGCTGGTCGCCAGGGACCTGACCATGTGGGCGGCGATCCGGCGGCGCAGCCCGTCGGGGCGGACCAGTTCGCCGGGCCCGCGGGGGTCGGCGGGCGCGGCGACCGTCGTCGCGGCACCGGCACCGTCTGCGGTGTTGGTTGCGCTCCCGGCTCCGGTCCGGCCGGGTGGGCTGGTCACGGCGTGTCGCCGACGATGACGCCGAGGACGGTACGGACCTCGACGACGTCGCCGGGCTGGGCGGTGATCCGCAGCGTGCCGCTGGCCGGTGCGGCGAGCACCTCGCGGGCCTTCTCCGCCTCCACCTCGACCAGGTCGGCGCCCTCCTCGACCCGGTCGCCGTCGGCAACGTACCACTGCATCACCTCGGCCTCGGACATGCCCATGCCGAACTGCGGCAGACGCACCTCGGTCTCCATGTTCACCTCTTTCCGAGCGTGCGGCGTACCGCCGCGACGATCTTGTCTGGGGACGGGTAGATCTGCTTTTCCAGGGCCGGGCTGAACGGCACGTGGATGTCGTCGGTGGTGACCCGCAGCACTGGTGCGCTCAGCACGTCGAACGCCTCCTCGACCAGGTGGGCGGCGATCTCGCTGGCGGCGCTGCAGGTGCGGTTGGCCGGGTCGACGACGACGGCGCGGCCGGTTCTGGCCACCGAGGCGACGATCGTCGACCAGTCCATCGGGACCAGGGTGCGCGGGTCGACGACCTCGACGGAGATGCCGTCGGCGGCGAGCTGGTCGGCGGCCTCCAGGGCGAGTTTCACCCCGCCGCCGATGCCGATCACGGTCACGTCGGTGCCGGCCCGGGGGACCGCGGCGACGCCGAACGGGACCAGGTGTTCGTCGGCGGCTGGTGCCGGCCCCCGGCCGCGGCGGCCCCACAGGTTGGCGTCCTCGAAGCACAGCACCGGGTTGTCGTCGCGGATCGCTGTCTTGAGCAGGCCTTTGAGGTCCGGACCGTTGCTCGGCACGATGATCTTCAGACCGGGGACGCTCATGAACATCGGGTACGGGCGGTCGGCGTGGTGTGCGGCGGTGCCGCCGTGGTAGTACAGTGCCTGCCGGTACACCACCGGGAGCCGGGCCTGCCCGCCGAACATGTAGCGGCTCTTGGCCGCCTGGCTGATGAACTGGTCCATCGCGCCGAACATGAAGCTGGCCACGGTCAGGTCGACGATCGGCCGTAGGCCGGCCATCGCGGCGCCAGCGGCCATCCCGACGCTGGCCGCCTCGGACAGCGGCAGGTCGCGTACCCGGGCCGGGCCGAACTCGGCGAGGAAGCCAGCGGCCGCACCGAAGACGTTGGCCCGCAGGTCCTGGCCCATCAGGATGATCCGTTCGTCGCGGGCCATCTCCTCCTGCTGGGCCTGCTGGATGGCCTGCAGGAAGCCCAGTTCGGGGCTGCGGCGTCGGGTCGGCGCCGACGTGGTGTCCGTGCTCACGCGCCCGCTCCTTCCGGCTCGTGGTACAGGTCCCGGTACGCCTCGGCCGGCTCAGGGTAGGGGCTGCGCCGGGCGAACTCGACCGCTTCGGCGATCTCGACGTCGATTTCGGCGCGTACCGCGTCGATCCGGGCCTGGTCGGTCCGTCCGTCGGCGAGCAGCCGGGCGGTGAACAGGCTGATCGGGTCGCGGTCGGCGCTCCACGTGCCGACCTCGGTATCGTCGCGGTACGCCTCGCGCAGCTTCAGCCCGTACGCGTGTTCGTGGAACCGGTAGGTCTTGGTCTCCACGATGCTGGGTCCGTCGCCGGCGCGGGCCCGGGCGACCGCGGCGGCGACCGCCCGGTAGGTGGCGGTGACGTCCTGGCCGTCGACCACCACCCCGGGGATGCCGTAGGCGAGCGCCCGGGTGGCGATGTCCGGCACCGAGGTGAGATCGTCGGCGCGCACGCTGACCGCGTACCCGTTGTTCTCGCAGAGGTAGACGACGGGCAGCCGCCAGACGGCGGCCAGGTTGAGCGACTCGTGGAAGACGCCTTCGTTGGCGGCGCCGTCGCCGAAGAAGCACAGGCAGATCCGGCCGTCGCCGAGGACGTCGGCGGCGAGGCCGGCGCCGGTGGCGACCGGGATGGCGGAGCCGACGATGCCGGACTCGCCGAGGCTGCCGACGGAGAAGTCGGCCAGGTGCATGCTGCCGCCCTTGCCTTTGCAGACGCCGTCGGCGCGGCCCAGCAACTCGGCCATCAACCGGTCCAGCCGGGCGCCCTTGGCGATCGGGTGCCCGTGCGAGCGGTGGTTGCCGGTCATGTAGTCGTCGACGCCGGTGGCCAGGCAGGCACCGACGATCGCGGCTTCCTGGCCGATGCTCAAGTGCACCATGGCGGGAAGTTCACCGGCGTGGAAGAGGTCGATGGTGGCTTCCTCGAACCGCCGCACGCGCAGCATCCGGCGCAGCATCTCCACCGCCAGGTCGGCATCGATGTCGGCCAGGTCGCGATCGATCCCTACTGGGTCGGGGTCCACGTCGACCGGGCCGGGGACGATGCCCGCCGGGTCGGGTGCCCGCTGCGTTGCCAGCTCCATCTCGCTCTCCTCTGGGTTGCGTCGGCGGTCGCGGACCACGGCGTCGCCGCAGGTCGGGTACGGACCGACCATCGCGTAAACACTAGTGTTAACACAGTCTGCCGCCGTTCGGAACGCCCCGCCGGGGTCGAATTGGATTGTCAGCACCGCTGTTGACGCATGGTCGGTGCGATGTTAGCCTTCCGTCAACATCAGCGGTGACGTGCATGTCATCGAGTCCGCCCGACCGGGAACCCCCGAGGATGTTGGAGGCGAGGTAGATGGTGGTCGACACCCCGATCCGCCCGGCCCGGATCAATCCCTTCACCGCCGAGCGTTTCCGGCACGTGATGGGTCACGTGCCCACCGGCGTGACGGTGGTCACCGCGATGACCCGGCAGGGGCCGGTCGGCCTGACCGTCGGCTCGTTCGTCTCCGCGTCGCTCGACCCGCCCCTGGTGGGCTTCCTGCCGGCCCGCACCTCGAGTACCTGGCCGCTGATGGTCCCGGTCGGGACGTTCTGCGTCAACGTGCTCGGTGAGGAGCATGAGCAGTTGTGCCGCGGCTTCGCCCGATCCGGTGGTCGCAAGTTCGACGGTGTCGACTGGCGTCCCGCAGCCGAGACCGGATCCCCGGTGATCGACGGCGCGCTCGCCTGGTTCGACTGCGTCTTCGAGCGCTGCCACCCGGCCGGCGACCACCTGTTCGTACTGGGCCGGGTGCGCAACCTCGACGTCCGCGCCCAGGGCCGACCGCTGGTCTTCTGCCACGGCCGGTACCAGCAGCTCGCGGCACCCGACGCCGCCCCCGATCCGTCCACAGGAGGCTGAACCCCGATGCGTGTAGGGATGACCTGCATCTTCGAAGGTCACGAGAACGCGACCGACGAGGAGATCTACCACAACGAGCTGCGGCTCGCCGACCTCGCCGAGCCGCTCGGGTTCGACGCCATCTGGGGCGTGGAGCACCACTTCACGTCGTACACCATGTGCCCCGACGTCCTGCAGTTCCTCACCTACCTGGCCGGGCGCACCGAACGGGTCCAGCTCGGTTCCGGCGCGGTGATCCTGCCCTGGCACGACCCGGTGCGGGTGGCCGAACAGGTCGCCGTGCTCGACATCATCTCCAACGGCCGGTTCGTCTTCGGCATGGGCCGTGGCCTGGGCCGCATCGAGTTCGACGGCATGCGGGTGCCGATGGGCGAGTCGCGGGAACGCTTCGTCGAGGCCGCGCAGATCATCATGCAGGCCCTCGAGACCGGCGTGCTGGAGTACGAGGGCAAGTACTACACCATTCCCCGGCGTGAGCTGCGGCCCCGCCCGACGCGCAGCTTCCGGGACCGGCTCTACGCCGCCGCCGTCTCCCCGGAGTCGGTGCGCATCATGGCCGATGTCGGCGCCGGCATCCTGATCAACCCGCAGAAGGACTGGATGGAGGTGGCCGACGACCTGGACGCCTACCGGGCCACCTTCAAGGAACTCAAGGGCGTCGACGCACCGGCCCCGCTGGTCACCGGCTGGGTCTGCTGCGACGAGGACCCGGTCAAGGCCCGCGACATGGCCCAGGAGTACATCGGCGGCTACTACGAGTACGTGCTCAACCACTACGAACTCGGCGGCCGGCACTTCGACACCACGATGGGCTACGAGTACTACCAGAAACTGGCCCGGTCCATCCAGAAACACGGCTCCGACCGGGTCGTCGACAACTTCATCGAACTGCAGATCTGGGGCACCCCGGAGCAGTGCTACGAGCGGATCGTCGACATCCGGTCCAAGGTCGGCAACGACGGGTTCAACGGGGTCTTCTCGTTCGCCGGCATGTCGCCGCAGACCGCCGAGCACAATCTGCGGCTGTTCGCCGCCGAGGTGATGCCCCGGCTCAAGGCGCTCGACCCGGTGCAGGTGACGTCGTGACCGCCGGGACACCCCGGGTGGTCACCGACGGCCTCGACTTCCCGGAGGGCCCCAGCCACCTCGGCGACGGCGCGGTCGCCGTGGTCGAGATGCAGGGCCAGCGGCTGACCCGGGTCGCCGCCGACGGGAGCCGGTCCACCCTCGGTGACCTCGGCGGCGGCCCCAACGGCAGCGCGCGGGGTGCCAGCGGCGCGGTGTACGTGGCAAACAACGGCGGCCTGTCCGCCACCCGGACCGGCGGATACTGGCACGCGCCCGAACCGTTCGACGGCCGGGTGCAGAAGGTCGCCGCCGACGGCACCGTCAGCACCGTCGCCGCCGACCTGCCCGGTCCGGCTCCGCACCGGCCCAACGACCTGTGCTTCGGCCCCGACGGCCGGCTGTACGTCACCGACTCGCACAACTGGGAGAACCTGCGCGACCTCAAGCCGGGCCGGATCGTCGCGGTGTCCGCCGACGGCGCGGTACAGCAGGTCGCCGAGGTCCCCGCGATGCCCAACGGCATCGGGTTCGGCCCGGACGGACGGCTGTACCTGGCCCAGTCGCTGACCCGCCGGATCCTGGTGTTCGACCATTCGCCCGGCACCGGGCTCGGCGACCCGCAGGTCTTCGCCAAGCTGCCCACCGGCTCCCCGGACGGGTTCTGCTTCGACACCGACGGCAACCTGTACGTGTGCGGCAGCGTCGGGCACGTCGTCGTGGTCATCGGAGCGGACGGCACGGTCCGCGACACCATCGACACCCCACCCGGCGCCCAGCCCACCAACTGCTGCATCGGCGACGGTCAGCTGTACGTCACCTTCTCGATGACCGGCGAACTGGTCGCGTACGACCTGGGCGTGGCGGCGTACCCGTTGTACGAGGGAGACATCGGATGAAGTTCGCCCTGATGTACGAGATCGCGGTGCCCCGCCCGTGGGACGACCGCAGCGCCTACGTGGCGTTCCAGAACGTCCTCGACCAGATCGTGCTCGCCGACCAGCTCGGCTTCCACAGCGTCTGGACCGTCGAACACCACTTCCTCGACGAGTACTCGTTCTCGTCGGCGCCGGGCGTGCTCTACGGCGCGATCGCCGCGAAGACGAAGAACATCCGGATCGGGCACGGCGTCCGGCTGCTGCCGTTCCCGTACAACCATCCGGTGCGCGCCGCCGAGGCTGCCGCCACCGTCGACGTGCTCTCCGGCGGCCGCCTGGAGTTCGGCACCGGCCGCTCCGGCACCCGGACCGAGCTGGAAGGGTTCGGCATCGACCCGACCGACACCCGGCCGATGTGGGAGGAGGCGCTGGAGGTCATCATGGGCTGCTGGACCCAGGAGGAGTTCTCCTGGGACGGCGAGCATTTCAAGCTGCCGCCGCGCGGGGTGGTGCCCAAGCCGATGCAGCGCCCGCACCCGCCGCTGTGGGGTGCCTCGTCCAGCGCCGACAGCCACGAGCTGATCGGGGAGAAAGGGCTCGGCCTGCTGTCGTTCTCGGTGGCCGCCGCACCGGAGACCCTGGTCAAACGGTTCAACCGGTACCGGGACGGAATCCGGCGCGCCAAACCGGTCGGGGCGTACGTCAACGAGCAGATCGCCACCTTCACCCAGGTGCACTGCGCCCAGACCACCGAGGAGGCGTACGCCGCGGCGCGGGACTGCTTCGGCTGGTACGTGCAGACGTCGCTGAAGTCCGTCGCCGAGCTCGGCGACTGGAAGGACGGCGCGCAGCTGGGCAGCTACGAGTACGCCAAGAAGCTGCTCGGCGGGATCGACCTGGACTCGCTGACCTTCGATTACCTGCTCGACAACGACGCGGTGATCGTCGGCAACCCCGATCAGTGCGTCGAAATGGCCAAACGGTACGAGGCGGTGGGGACCGATCTGCTGCTCTGCCTCGTCCAGCCGTACAACATCCCGCACGAGAAGGTCATGAAGTCGATCGAGCTGCTGGGCAAGCACGTGCTGCCCGAGTTCTCCTAGGTAACCGAGGGGGTGGCTGATGTCCACGCAGCGCACCAGCCGGGCGGCGGACTGGGTCCGGCTGCACGCCCGGAACACGCCGGGTCGGGCCTGCTTCGTCACCGACACCGACTCGTACTCGTTCGGTCAGGTCAACAGCCGGGTCAACCGGGTCGCCAACGAGTTGCGCCGGATGGGCGTGGGTAAGGGCGACCGGGTGGCGCTGTTCGCCACCGACTCGCACTGCTACATGGAGACCCTGCTGGCCTGTATGAAGCTCGGCGCGGTCTACGTGCCGCTGAACTTCCGGCTGGCCCAGCCGGAACTGCAGATGCTGCTGCGTACCGCCGAGGCGAAGATGCTGTTCTTCAGCGAGCGGTACGCCGCCATGATCGAGTCGGTCGACGTGCCGACGCTGCGCTACACCGTGTCGTACGAGAAGACCGCGGTGGCCGACCGGGGGTACGAGGAGCTGGTGGCCGCCGGTGACGACGTCGAGATCGACACCCCGTTCGGCGACGACGAGATCATGTGCCTTGCCTTCACCAGCGGCACCACCGCCCTGCCCAAGGGCGTGATGCACCACCAGCGGATGACCAAGCACCTGGTGTTCCAGTGCATCCTCGAGCGGCGGCTGCCGGCGGACTCGTTCCACTACTCGCCGGCGCCGCTGTACCACGTGGCCGGGATGGGCTACGTGCTGGCCGGGGTGGCCCGCGGTTTCCCGTCGCTGATCCTGCCGGCGTTCGATCCGGTCACCGTGCTCAAGTGGCTGCGCCGCGATGTGCTCAACGGCGTCTTCCTGGTCCCGACGATGATCGACATGCTGCTGCAGCAGCCGGACGTGCGCGACGCCAGCTACGACCGGCTGCTGTCCATCGCGTACGGGGCGGCGCCGATGTCGCCGACCCTGCTGCGCCGGGCGATGGACACGTTCCGGTGCGACTTCATGAACATGTTCGGCGCCGGCACCGAGGCCGGTCTGCAGACGGTGCTGACCCCGCAGGACCACCACCGCGCGTTGGCCGGCAACGAGCATCTGCTCGGCTCGATCGGCAAACCGGGCATGGGCGTCGACCTGCGGCTGTGCGACGACGACCTGAACGAGGTCCCGGACGGTGAGGTCGGTGAGATCGTCACCCGGTCCGACGCGGTGATGACCGGCTACCTCGGCATGCCGGAGGAGACCGACCGGGTGCTGGTCGACGGCTGGTTCCGCGGCGGTGACATGGCCTGGCGCGACGACGAGGGCTACCTCTACCTGTCCGGCCGCAAGAAGGACATGATCATCAGAGGTGGGGAGAACATCTACCCGATCGAGATCGAACAGGTGCTGTCGGAGCTGCCGACGGTGCAGGAGGTCTCGGTGGTCGGGGTGCCGGACGATCGGTGGGGCGAGATCGTCCGGGCGCACCTGGTGCTCAACCCCGGTGGCACCTTCGACGAGGACGCCGTCCGGGAGTACTGCCGGACCCGGCTCGCCGGGTACAAGATCCCGGCGGTGTTCCGGGTCGAGGAGGCGCTGCCCCGCAACGCCAGCGGCAAGGTCCTCAAGCGGACGCTGCGTACCCGATGACTGCCGTCCGACGCGCTGCGCTATCATCAACGCGACTGTTCATAGATCGACTCTGGTCGGTCGTGCTGGAGGAGTGTGGCGCCCGTGGCGACCCGGGAACGCAACCGGACGGCAGCCAGCGACATCGCCCGTCGCCGGATGGAGCGCAGGCTGGCCAGCGGCCGCAAGTCCGACGCCCGCTGGCAGGAGGTCCTGGACGGGGCGGCTCGGGTGTTCCAGCGGCTCGGCTACGCCCAGACCACCCTGGAGGACGTGGCCACCGAGGTCGGCATCAACCGGGCCACGCTCTACTACTACGTCGGCACGAAGGAAGAGCTGCTCGTCTCGCTGCTGCATCAGCCGATCGAGCAGATGCGCGTGGAGCTGGAGCAGATCGTCGCCGAGCCGACACCCCCGCCGGAGAAGCTCGCCCGCGGGCTGCGCGCCTACGTGCACGCGATGCAGCGCCGGCCGGAGCTGTTCATCTTCGTCGGCGAGAACATCCACAAGGTGATGACCGGCGACGAGGTGACCGACATCCAGCGCAACGCCGACCTGTGGGGCCGGCTGCTGACGAAGGTGATCACCGACGGCGCGGCCAGCGGCGAGTTCCGCTCCGACGTCGACCCGAACGTGGCGGTGCTCGGCATCGTCGGGATGTTCAACTGGACCTACCGCTGGTTCGACCCGGAGGGGCCGCGCAGCCTGGCCGACTTCGGCGAGATCTTCATCGAGCTGGCCCTGTCCAGCCTGGCACCGAAGTCCTGACCGTCGGCCGGTGCGGCAGCGCGGCGTCCGGCAGCAGACCGCCCCGGGCGATCCGGGCCGGCCGATGAGCCGGGCCGGCCCGGCACCCGCCACCGGCGGTGGCCGTCCGACCGGTCCCGACCTGACCGACCGGGTGGCGCTGGTCACCGGCGGTGGGTCCGGAATCGGCGCGGCGACCGCGTACCGGCTGGCGGCGGCCGGCGCGCGGGTGCTGGTCGCCGACCGTGACCTACCGGCCGCCGAGGCCGTCGCGGCGCGGATCGGCCCGGCCGCCGTGGCGCACCGGGTCGACGTCGGTGACGCCGACTCCGTCGCCGCGATGGTCGCCGCCGTGGTCCGGTGGTTCGGCCGGCTGGACATCGCGCACAACAACGCCGGGGTGACCGGCGTTTTCGCCGACACCGCCGACTACCCGGCACCCGTCTGGGACCGGGTGCTGGCGGTGAACCTGACCGGCACCTTCCACTGCCTGCGCGGCGAGATCGCCCAGCTGCTCGCCCAGGGTGGCGGCGGGTCGATCGTCAACACCGCGTCCGGGGCCGCGTTGCGCGGGGTGCCGGCGTCGGCCGCGTACGTGGCCAGCAAACACGGCATCGCCGGTCTCACCCGGACCGCGGCGATCGAGTACGCCGCCGCCGGTATCCGGGTCAACGCGGTCTGTCCCGGCCTGGTCCGCACCCCGATCGTCCGGTTCGACACCACCGCGCTGGAGGCGGCCCACCCGATCGGGCGGGCCGCCGAGCCGCAGGAGATCGCCGAGGTGGTCTGCTGGCTCGCCTCGGACGCCGCCAGCTACGTCACCGGGGCGCTGCTGCCGGTCGACGGCGGCCTGGTCGCCGGGCTGGCCCGGCCGTGACGGCCGCCGATCCGCAGGTGCTGCGCCCCGGGCTGCTGACCGGCCGGACCGCGCTGGTCACCGGTGCCGGCACCGGGATCGGCCGGGCGGTCGCGTTGCGGCTGGCCGGCCTCGAGGCCCTGGTGGTCGGCGTCGGGCGGCGGCCGGAGCCGCTGGCCGACACGGCGGCGCTGGCCGCACCGGGCCGGTTCGTCGCTTGGCCGCTGGACGTGCGTCGCCCGGAGCAGGCCACCGACCTGATCGCCGAGGTGGGCCGCCGGTACGGCCTGGACATCCTGGTCAACAACGCGGGCGGACAGTTCGTCGCGCCGGCCACCGGGATCTCCACCCGGGGGTTCGCCGCGGTGACCGACCTGAACCTGACGGCGGTCACCCGGCTGACCGAGTCGGCGCGTCCGTGGCTCGCCGCGCGCGGCCACGGCCGGGTGGTGAACGTCTCGCTGTCCGCGCCGGAGGCCGGCATCCCGGGCCTGGCCCATTCGGCCGCCGCCCGCGCCGGGGTGCTGGGCCTGACCCGGTCGCTGGCGCAGCGCTGGTCCGCCGACGGGATCCGGCTCAACTGTCTGGCGCCGGGCACCGTGCTGACCGACGGCGTACGCCACGAACTCACCGGCACCGCGTTGGCGGAGGTGCTGCGTCGTACCCCGCTGGGCCGGGCCACCACCCCGGACGAGGTGGCCGAGCTGGTCGGCTTCCTGGCCGGACCGGCGGGGGAGTGGATCACCGGCCAGCTGATCGCCCTGGACGGCGGCGCCACGCTCGTCGGTGCCGCCGGTGCGCTGCTGCACCACGACTGACGTGTCGCGCAGCGCGGTCGGGGCCGCCGACGCCGCTGGACTGACGCCGACCGGCGGTGCTGCCGTCAGATGACGCCGACGCTCCGCAGCCGCGCGTACCGCTCGTCGGCCATCCCGAGCAGACCCTGGTAGATCTCGTCGTTGTGGGCGCCGAGCGCCGGGCCGGTGTGCCGGACCCCGCCGGGGGTGCGGTCCAGCCGGGGGAACACGTTCTGCATCGGCACCGCGCCCAGCGCCGGGTCGTCGACCGAGACGATGGTCCGGCGGGCCTGGAAGTGCGGGTCGGTGAGCATCTCCGGCGCCCGGTAGATCTTGCCGACCGGTACCGAATGGGCGATCAGCGTCTCGGTGAGGGCGTCCACGCTGAGGGTCCGGGTCCAGCCGGCGATCTGGGCGTCCAGCTCGGCCTGGTGCCGGCCACGGGCGGTGTGGCTGGCGTACCGCTCGTCGGTGCCGAGCTGCGGGCGGCCCATCGCGGCGGCCAGCCGCCGGAAGACGGTGTCCTGGTTCGCGGCGATCAGCACCATCGCGCCGTCGCTGGTGGGGTAGACGTTCGACGGTGCCACGTTGGGCAGGATCGGTCCGCTGCGTTCGCGGACGAAGCCGACCAGACCGTACTCGGGCACCAGGGACTCCATCAGCGCGAGGACCGCCTCGTAGATCGCGGCGTCGACGACCTGACCGGTGCCGGTGCGGTCCCGGGCCCGCAGCGCGAGCAGGGTGCCGAGGGTGGCGAACGTCGCGGCGAGGGAGTCACCGAGGCTGATGCCGACCCGGCTGGGCGGGGTGGACGGGTCGCCGACGACGTACCGCAGCCCGCCCATCGCCTCGGCGATCGCGCCGTAGCCGGGCCGTTCGGCGTACGGTCCGTGCTGTCCGAACCCGGAGACCCGGACCATCACCAGCCCCGGGTTGATCGTGGTGAGCTGGTCGAAGCCGAGTCCCCACTTCTCCACCGTGCCGGGCCGGAAGTTCTCCAGCAGCACGTCCGCGTCGGCCAGCAGGTCGCGGGCGATCTGCTGGCCGTCCCCGGTGCGCAGGTCGAGGGTGATCGACTTCTTGTTGCGGGCGATGATCGGCCACCACAGCGACCGTCCGTCGGACTTCTCCCGTCCCCATTCGCGCATCGGGTCGCCGACGCCCGGCGGCTCGATCTTGATCACCTCGGCGCCGTGGTCGGCGAGAAGCTGCCCGCAGAACGGGCCGGCGATCAGGGAGCCCATCTCGATGACCCGCACTCCGGCCAGTGGCGGTGCGGTGTCCTGGGTGCCGTCCGGCGGCGCGTGCGTCATGCCTGATGTTATACAGTCCACGTAAACGTTGACGCAACTGCAGGGAGTGGTCATGGTCGAGATCGTCGAGGTGGCGCCCCGGGACGGGCTGCAGAACGAGGCCACCCTGCTGCCGACCGGTGACAAGCTCGAACTGGTCCGCCGGGCGGTACGCCACGGCGCGCGGCGCATCGAGGTCACCGCCTTCGTCCGGCCGGACCGGGTACCGCAGCTGGCCGACGCCGAGCAGGTGGCCGCCGGCCTGCCGGACCCCGCCGGTGGGGTGCGCTACACCGCTCTGGTGCTCAACGAACGCGGTTACCTGCGGGCCCGCGACGCCGGCTTCCGCGAGATCAACATGGTGGTGCTCGCCACCGAGACGTTCAGCGAACGCAACCAGACAATGCCGGTGGCGGCGGCGCTGCGGGCGATGGCGGCCGTCCGCCGCCGGGCCGCCGCCGACGGGGTACGGGCCGCGGTGACGGTCGGGGCGGCGTTCGGCTGCCCGTTCGAGGGTGAGGTCCCGGTCGCACGACTCGCGAGCGTGCTGCGCGCGGTGCTCGCCGAATCGCCCGACGAGCTGGTGCTGGCCGACACGATCGGGGTGGCGGTGCCGACCGACGTGGGGGAGCGCTTCGGCCTGGCCGCCGACCTCGCCCCGGGACTGCCGCTGCGGGCGCACTTCCACGACACCCGCGGCACCGGGGTGGCCAACGCGGTGGCGGCGGTCCGCTCCGGCGTCACCGCCCTGGACGCCAGCCTGGCCGGGATCGGCGGCTGTCCGTTCGCGCCGGCCGCCACCGGCAACGTGGCCACCGAGGACCTCGCCTACACGTTGAGCCGGATGGGCGTCGACGTGGGACTGGACCTGCCGACGGTGCTGGACGACGCCCGCTGGCTGGCCGCCACGTTGGGCGTCACCGCCCCGGGCCGGCTCAGCCGGGCGGGTCTGTTCCCGTCACCGACCTGACCTGGTGTCCTCCGCCGGGGCCGGGGTGAGCAGCGGCAGTAGATCGCGGGCGTAGCCGGCGGCGTCGGCGGCGGGCAGCCGCTGCGCCGCGTCCAGGGCCCGCAGCGCGAGTCCGGCACCCGGGGAGTCGGCCCAGGACCGGGCCAGCTCACCGGCCCGGTCGGCGCACTGCGGGTCGACCCCGGCGATCAGACCCCAGTCCAGTGCGGTGGTGGCGCTGAGGAACCGGCCGGTGAGCACCAGGTGCCGGGCCCGTCCCGGCCCGACCCGCCGGGCCAGCAGGCCGGCCAGGTCACTGGCGAGCAGCGCCCCGCTGTCCGGGTCGCCGGCGGTGAACGTGCTGGTCGGGGCGGACAGCACGACGTCGAAGTGCAACAGCGCGGCCAGCCCGGCCCCGCCGACCGGGCCGGTCACCGCCAGGACGGTCGGTGCCGCCGCCCGGTGCAGCGCGGCGCGCAGCCGGTCCGCGGCACCGCCGGCGGCGACCTGGTCGCCCCGCGGGTCCAGCGCCTCACCGGCGACCTCCACCAGGACGGCGACCAGCCCGGTCTGCCGCGCCGCGTCGCGTACGGCCGTGGTCAGGTCGGCCAGGTCGGCGCCGGCGCCGAGCGCGACGGTGGCGATGTTCATTTCGGTCCCTTCGTCACGGATGCTCCGGCACCCACGGATGGTTCTCACCGGCCCTGAAACCGGGGCGGACGTTTGTCCAGGAACGCGGTGATCCCCTCGGTGCGGTCCGCGGTGCCGAGCAGCCCGGCCAGCATCGCGCGTTCCAGGTCCAGCCCGGTGCTGAGCGGGGTCTCCTCGGCGGCCCGTACCGCTGCCCGGGCCTGGCGGGTGGCGATCGGGCCGAACCCGGCCAGTTCCCGGGCGACCTCGGCGGCGACCTGCACCACCCGCTCGCGTGGGGCGATCCGGTGGACCAGGCCGAGGTCTCGGGCCCGCCAGGCGTCCACGGTGCGACCGAGCAGGACGACCTCGGCGGCGACGAACCGGCCGGCGACCCGGGCCCAGCGTTGGGTGCCGCCCGCGCCGGGCATGATGCCGAGCCGGATCTCCGGCTGGCCGAACACCGCGTTGTCCGCGGCGACGAGGAGGTCGCAGGCGAGGGCCAGCTCGCAGCCGCCGCCGAGGACCGGTCCGGCGACGGCGGCGACCAGCGGCGTGCCGACCGACATGATCCGCCGCCACGCGGCGACCCGGGGTGAGTCCAGGTACCGGGCGGTGTCGAGGGCGAGCAGTTCGCGGACGTCGGCGCCGGAGGCGAAGGTGCGGCTGCCGCCGGTGAGCACGATCGCCCGGACCTGCGGGTCGGCGTCGGCCGCCGCCAGGGCGTCGACCAGGTCGTGCATCGTGTCGGTGGTGAGCGCGTTGCGCCGGTCCGGCCGGTTGAGCCGGACGACGGCGACGGCGCCCTCCCGTTCGGTGAGCACCGCCGGTGCCGGCGGCTGTTCGGCCACCGGCCCGGTCGGGTCTGCCGCTGTCCCTGTCGGGTCTGCCACTGTGCGACCTCCTTGACACGTCGGACCTTGCTCGGCAAGCTGGTCGACATCTACGTTGACGTTATCAACGGGCCGGTGGGTCGGGAAGTACCGGCGGCGACTTCGGAAAGGATCCGGGATGGGCGTGCTGTGGGAACCGGAACTCGACCCGGCCGGGGCCACCTGGCTGGCCACCGCCCGGACCCTCGCCGCCGAGAAGTTCGCCCCGCTCGCCGCCGAACTCGACCGGGACCAGCGCTACCCCTGGGAACACGTCGCCGCCTTCGTCGAATCCGGACTGACCGGAGTCTTCGTGCCGACCGAGTACGGCGGAGCCGGGCTGAGCATGCAGGCGGTGTGCGCGATCACCGAGGAGGTCTCCCGGGCCTGCGCCGCCACCGGCGCCATCCTGGCCGCGTACGAACTCGGCGCGGTACCGCTACTGCTGGCCGGCACCGACGAGCAACGCCGACTGGTCCTCGGTGACCTGCTCCGGGGCCGGGCGGTCAGCTTCGCCCTCAGCGAGAACGGTGCCGGCAGCGACGCCGCCGCGATCACCACCACCGCGCTGCCCGACGGCGACGGGTTCCGGCTGCGCGGCGAGAAGATCTACATCGGCAACGGCGGCGCCGCGCAGCACTACGTGGTCTTCGCCAAGACCGACCCGGACGCCGGGGCCCGCGGCATCACCGCGTTCCTGATCGACAAGGACACCCCGGGCGCGGTCATCGACCGCTACGAGGACAAGATGGGCATCCGGGGTACCCGGACCAGCAACCTGAAGCTCGACGCCCGGGTACCGGCCGACGCGATCCTCGGCGAACGCGGCCGCGGACTACGGCTCGCGCTGCGCACCCTCGACCTGGGCCGGATCAGCGTCGCCGCGCAAGGCCTCGGCATCGCCGCGGCCGCCTACCAGCTCGCCACCGCCGAGGCCGCCCGCCGCAGCCGGTTCGGCCGCACCCTGCTGGAACACCAGGGGATCGGCTTCCGGCTCGCCGACCTCGCCACCGGGCTCACCGCCGCCCGGCTGCTCACCTACCAGGCCGCCCGCGCCTACGACGACGGCGCGTCGGTGTCCACCATCGGCGCCATGGCCAAGCTCTACACCAGCGAGGTCGCCCACCGCGCCGTCGACCTCGCCGTCCAGGTGTACGGCGGCGAAGGCTACTGCAAACCCTGCCCGGCCGAACGGCTCTACCGCGACCAGCGGGTGCTGGAGATCTACGAGGGCACCTCGGAGATCCAGCGGATCGTCATCGCCCGGGCGATCGGCGCCGACCAGCCGGAGCCGGTCCGGTGACCACGACGCAGGCCAGCTGCCTGGCCGCCGCGCTCACTGGCCGTACCGTCGCCTGGGTCGCCGGCGCACCCACCCCCGCGCTGACCGCGGCCCTGGCCGGCATCGGCGCCCGGCCGCCGGATGCCGGCCCGGCACACCCGGACCTGGTCGTCGCCGACCTGCGCGACGGCGTCGCCCCGACCGCCGTGGACCGGCCCGGCCGCGCCCCGGCCGTGCTCACCGCCGTGTTCACCGCCGCCCGCGCCGGCCGGGACCTGCTCACCGGCGGGACCGACCTGACCACCGGTGCCGCCGGCGGCGGCCTGCTGCTCATCGCCGCCGCCGCGCCCGGCCCGACCGGGGCGGCGCTGCACGCGGGTCTGACCTCGCTGACCCGGACCCTGGCCACCGAATGGGCCCCGCAGCAGATCCGGGTGAACTGCCTGCTCACTCCGGAGAATCCGGCGCCACCGCCGCTGGCCGACCTGATCGGCTACCTCGCCGGACCGGCGGCCGCCCTGCTCACCGGGCAGCTGCTCACCCTGACCCCGCCGGCCGCCCGACCGGGGCGGACCGCATGATCGGGCACCGGCCGGTGCGCCGCTGGTGGTCGGAGTGCGAGACCTTCCCCCGTGACCGGCTCGCCCAGCAGCAGCTGACCGCGTTGCGCCGCCAGCTCACCTACGTCTATCAGGCGAGCACCCTGCACCGGCGGCGGATGCTCGACATCGGCTGGCACCCGGCCGACCTCACCGACCTGGACTCGTTGCGGGACCTGCCGATCATCGACAAGGCCGACTACCTGGACGGGCTGCGCGAGGAACCGCCGTGGGGGACCGCCCGGGCGGCCGATCCGGAGGCGGTCCAGCGGGTCCACTTCTCCTCCGGCAGCACCGGCGACCCGGTACCGGTGCTGTGGACCGGCCCCGACCTGGACCGCTGGGCCGACCTGTACGCGCGGATGGCGTACGGGCAGGGCATCCGCGACCGGGACGTCTACCTGTGCCTGTTCAGCTATCCGTGGTTCGTCGGCGGACTCGGCGCCACCGCCGGCTACCAGCGGATCGGCGCGACGGTCGTGCCGGGCGGATCCGCCGACACGCACCGGCAGATCGACACCATCTTCCGGTACGGCGTCACCGCCGTCGGCGGGACACCGTCGTTTCTGCTGCACCTGGCCGAGGTCGCCGAACAGGCCGGGCGGCCGCTGCGCGACTGCCCGGTACGCCGGGTGATGGTCGGCGGTGAACCGGGCGGCGCGGTGCCCGCCACCCGGGCACTGATCGAGCAGGCCTGGGATGCCCGCTGCTTCGACGGCTACGGCTGCCTGGAGTTCCAACCGGTCGCCTGGGAATGTGCGGAGCAGGCCGGCGGGCACCTCGCCGAGGACTTCGTCCACGCCGAGGTGCTGCACCCGCGTACCCGCGAACCGGTGCCCGACGGCACGACCGGCGTGCTGGTACTGACCCACCTGGACAAGCAGGCCACCCCGCTGGTCCGGTTCTGGACCGGTGACCTGGTGGTGCGTGACAGCACCGGGTGCGGCTGCGGCCGCACCCACGCCCGGCTGACCGGCGGGGTGCTGGGCCGGGCCGACGACATGTTGGTGGTCCGGGGCGTCAACGTCTTCCCCAGCGCGGTGGAGCAGGTGCTGCGGGAACACCCGGCCGGCCGGGGCCGATACCAGATCGTGCTGGACGCCGACGTCACCGACCGGCACAGCGGATATCTGACCGGGATCAAGGTCGAGATCGAGTTGCCCGACGGCACTCCGACCGCCGCCGCCGAACTGACCGCGGCGCTGCGGCAGACGCTGCGGGTCCGCGCCCAGGTGGTGGCGGTCGCGCCCGGCAGCCTGCCGCGCCACACCCACAAGGCCCGCCGCGTCGTGCGACGCGGCGGCGGGACGGAGCGAACGTGAACCGGCAGGTGTATCTGATCGGTGCCGTGCGCACCCCGCACGGACGCTACGGCGGCTCGCTGCGTACGGTGCGGGCGGTCGACCTGGGCACCGTCGCGGCGACGGCGGCGCTGGAGCAGTCCGGCCTGCCGGCCGACGCCGTCGGCGAGGTGGTCGCGTCCAACTGCCGTCAGGCCGGCAACGGCCCCAACCCGGGCCGGCAGATCACCCTGCGGGCCGGCCTGGCGCAGCACACCCCGGCGCAGACCGTCAACATGGCCTGCGCCTCCGGGCTGAAGGCCATCCAACTGGCCGCCCAGTCGGTCGCCGCCGGCGACACCGGCGCCGCCCTGGTCGTCGCGGTCGAGTCGATGAGCACGATGCCCTACCTGGCCGACTCCGGGCTGCGCTGGGACGGCGTACGGCGCGGCGACATCACCCTGGTCGACGGGTGGCGCGACGGCGGCACCGACCCGGTCTGTGGGCTCAACATGGGCCAGACCGCCGAACGGGTCGCCGAGCGGTACGGTATCGGCCGCGTCGACCAGGACGCCTGGGCCGCCCGCAGCCACCAGCGGGCCGCCGCCGCCTGGGCCGACGGCCGGTTCGCGGCGGAGACGGCGCCGGTACCCACCGCCGACGGCGCGTTCGCCCGTGACGAGACCTTCCGCGCCGACAGCACCCCGGCCCGCCTCGCCGGTCTGAGACCTGCGTTCGTCGACGGCGGCACGGTCACCGCCGGCAACGCCAGCCAGATGGCCGACGGCGCCGCCGCCGTGATCGTCGCCGACGCGGCCACCGTCGACCGGTACGGACTGACGCCCGCCGCCCGGCTGGTGTCGTTCGCGGCGGTCGGCGTCGACCCGACCGAGATGGGAGTCGGCCCGGTGCACGCCGTGCCCCGCGCGCTGGACCGAGCCGGCCGGTCGACGGCCGACGTGGACCTGTTCGAGATCAACGAGGCGTTCGCCGCGCAGATCGTGCACAACGTCCGCGAGCTCGGCCTCGCCGAGGACCGGGTCAACGTCAACGGCGGCGGTATCGCGCTGGGCCACCCGACCGGGCAGAGCGGCACCCGGATCGTCGTGTCGCTGCTGCACGAACTCGCCCGCCGCGACGCCACCACCGGCGTGGCCAGCCTCTGCGTCGGCGGCGGCCAGGGAGTCGCCGCCGTACTGGAAAGGGTGAGCTGATGGCCACGGTGGACGAACTGTCGGTGGTGATCGTCGGGCTCGGACCGATGGGCCGCGGCATCGCCCGGGTGTTCGCCCAGGCGGGGGCCCGGGTCACCGTGGTCGACGCCGACGAGACCAGCACCCGTGACAACGCCGAGGTGCTGCGGCGCGAGGCGCACCGCGACGACCGGCCGGTGCCGGTCACCGCCACCGCCGACCTGACCGCCGCGCTCGACGGCGCCGACCTGCTCGTCGAGGCCGTCGTGGAGGACCTGGCGGTCAAACGTGACCTGCTCGCCCGGGTCGCCGCCGCCGGGTCCACCGATTTGGTCGTGGCCACCAACACGTCCTCGTTGAGCGTCGCCGAACTCGGCCGGGCCTTCGGCGATCCGACCCGCCTGGTCGGGTTGCACTTCTTCAACCCGGCGACCCGGATGCGGCTGGTCGAGGTGGTCGCCGGTCCGCAGACCGCGCCCGAGGTCGTCGACCGGGCGCAGCGGTGGGTCGCCGGGCTGGACAAGACCGCGGTGCGTTGCGTCGACACCCCTAACTTCGTGGTGAACCGGATCTGCCGGCCGCTGTACTACGAAGCCCAGCTGCTGGTCACCCAGGGCGTGCCGGCCCCGGTGGTGGACGCGGTGGCGCGGGCCGCGCTCGGTCACCGGATGGGTCCGCTGGAACTGCTCGACTTCACCGGGCTGCACACCCACCTGGCCTCCTCGGAGACCGCGCTGCGCGAGTTCGGCGACCCGCGTTACCGGCCGATTCCGCTGACCCGGGCGCTGGTGCGGGCCGGGCTCACCGGCCGCGGCGTCGGCCGCGGCTACTACGACTACTCGGCCGAACCACCGGCCGCCGCGCGGCAGCGGGTCGTCCGGCCGGCACCGGCCGGCACCGGCCCGGTGGTGCTCACCGGTCCGGCCGCCGACCGGCTGCGCGGCGTCGCCGGTCTGGTCGGTGCCTCCGCTGAGGCACCTGCCGGCGCGGTGCTGCTGTACGCCGCCGCCGGTGACCCGCGTCGGTGCGCCGGCGAGCTCACCGACCTGCTGGCCGCCGGCAGGAGCGTCGTGCTGGACAGCTCCGACGCCGGCTGGCTCGACGTCGCGCCGCCCGGGGTGGGCTGGCTGCGGCTGCACCCCACCGGCGAGCGGATCTTCGCTGAAGTGGTCCACGACGACGTCGCCGCGATCACCGAGACCGACGCGGTCACCGCCGTGCTCGCCGCCACTGGGGCCTCGTCGGTCCGGCTGCCGGCGCTGCCCGGCCTGGTCGCCGACCGGCTGATGTACACGATGGCGAACGAGGCCGCCGCGGTGGTCGAGGAGGGCACCGCGACCGCGGCGGCCGTGGACACCGCGCTGCGACTCGGGATGAACCATCCGGTCGGACCGGCCGAGTACGTCGACCGGGTCGGCGCCGAGCGGGTGCTCGACGGCCTCGTCGCGCTGGCCCGGTTCACCGGCGACCCCCGGTACCGGCCCTGCCCGCTGCTGCGTCGACAGGCGGCCGGCGCCGCCCGCCGCCGGTCATGACACCGCCCGCCGACCGGCTGCGCCGGCCCACCCTCACCCTGACCGAGGCCGTCACCCGCTACGTCGCCGACGACGACTGCGTCTACCTGGGCAACTTCGGCGCGCAGCTGTTCAGCGTCGGCCACGAGCTGATCCGGCAGCGCCGCCGCCGGCTGCACGCGGTCGTCGCCTCTGGCGGCCTGCTGCTCGACCAGCTGATCGGCGCCGGGACGCTGGCCGCCGCGACGTTCGGACACTGCTGGAGCCCGGTCGGCCCGGACCCGGCATGGAACTTCCGCCGGCTGGTCGAGTCGGGTGACCGGTCGGTCGCCCTGCACGAGGTCAGCCTCGGCATGCTCAACGCGGCGCTGACCGCCGCCGCCTGGCGGGTGCCGTTCATGCCGGTGCCGCCGACGCCCGGCACCGGGTACACCGACAGCGGCTGGCCGGGCGGGCTGCTCGGCACCGCCGACAGCGACTTCGGCGCGGCCACCGTCGTGCGGGCGGTCACCCCCGACGTCGCGTTCGTGCACGCCGACCTGGTCGACGAGCGCGGCAACGCGGTGATCCGTACCCCGCTCGGCGAGGTACCCGCCGCCAGCCAGGCGGCGCGGCGGGTCGTCGTGGTCGCCGAGGCCGCCGCCAGCGTCGAACGGGTACGCGAGGCCGGCGTCACCCTGCCCGGTCTGCTGGTGACGGCAGCGGTGGTGGCACCCGGCGCGGTGCATCCGGACGGCGCACCGGGCCGCTACCCGCGCGACGTCGCCGCCTACCAGGCGTACGTGACGGCGGCCCGCAGCCCCGACGGGTTCGCCCGCTGGCTGGCCGAGGAAGTGGCGGGTGCCCGGTGAGCGTCGTCGACTTCCTGGTCCGGGCGGCCGGCGAGTTCCGCCGCGGCGGCTACGTGTTCACCGGCTTCCACTGGCCGGTCCTCGCCGCCCGGTTGGCCCACCAGCTGCCCGGGGAGCCGTTCGCCGAGGTGTACGAGGCGGGCGCGGTGTGCGACCGCCCGGCCGCCACGGTCGCCACCAGCACCACCGACCACCACGCGTACGCTGACGCGGTGGCCTGGCGCGGCACCAGCTCCGACGTGCTGCTCTGCCTGGCCGCCCGGTGCGACCGGGTGGTGCTCGACGCGGCCAACGTGGACCTCGCCGGGCGGATCAACGCGACCATGGTCGGCGCCGGCGAGCCGCCGCAGGTTCGGCTGGCCGGCGGGGGCGGCGCGGCCGACGTCGCCGCCGCGGCCCGCGAACTGGTGCTGCTGCACGGCGGTGCCGACCCGACCCGGCTGGCCGCCCGGGTGCAGCACGTCACCGCCGCCCCCGGGCCGGCCGCGCCGGTGCGGGTGCATACCCGGTGGGGAACGCTGTGCCTCGGCGCCCGACCTCGGCTGGTGGATCTGGTCGACACCGCCGGCACCGACGTGTTCCTGCGCCGGCTGACCGACCTCGGTGTGCCGGTCGACTGGGCCCGGCCGGTGGCACCGGTGCCACCGGCCGCCCGCCGCGCGGCGCGGCGGACCCTGGCCGAGGCGGCCGACCGCGGCTACCGGGTGGCCCGGCAGGCGTTGGCCGAGAAGACCGGACCCGTCCACCTGGCAACCGACGACGGAGGGCAGCCGTGACCGACGATCTCGACGAACTGCGCCAGCAGGTCCGTGACCTCGCCGACCGCTGGCAGGCAGCCGGCCGGTTCCGGCCGGTCTGCGACGCCTGGCTGCGGGGGCACGACATCGAGTTCAGCAAGGAGATGGCCCGCCACGGCTGGATCGGCATCACCTGGCCACGCGAGTACGGCGGGGGCGGCCGGTCGAACCTGGCGCGGCTGGTGGTCACCGAGGAGCTGCTGCGGGCCGGCGCACCGGTGGCCGCGCACTGGATCGCCGACCGGCAGATCGGTCCGGCGATCCTGCGGTACGGCACCCCGCAGCTACGCCGGGAGTTCCTGCCCCGGATCGCGGCCGCCGACGTGACCTTCTGCCTGGGGATGAGCGAGACCGAAGCCGGCTCGGACCTGGCGGCGGTGCGCACCACCGCCGCCCGCGACGGATCCGGCTGGCGGATCACCGGTGCCAAGGTGTGGACCAGCCACGCGCACCGCAGCAGCCACGCCTACGTACTGGCCCGCACCGGCGGCGGCGAGCGCCGCCACGACGGGCTGACCGAGTTCGTCGTCGACCTGGCCGCCCCGGGCGTCACCGTCCGGCCGATCATCGACCTGCAGGGCGAGCACCACTTCAACGAGATGATCTTCGACGACGTGCCGGTCCCGGACCGCTGGGTGATCGGCGAGGTCGGCCAGGGCTGGCGGCAGGTGACCGAGCAGCTGTCGTTCGAACGCGGCGGACTGGAACGGGTGATGAGCACCTACCCGCTGCTGCAGGCCCTGGCCCGGTCGGTGGCCGACGGAGCCGAGCCGGCCGCGGTCGAGGCGATCGGCGAGCTCGCCGCCCGGCTGGCGACGCTGCGCCGGATCGCCTGGGAGATCGCCGCCGACCTGGACGCCGGTGCCGCCCCGGTACGGCGGGCGGCGCTGCTCAAACACCTCGGCACCACGTTCGAGCGGGAAGTGACCGAGACCGCCCGTCGGGTGACCGGCGCCCGGCCGGACCCCACCGGCGACGGCCTGCCCGCACTGCTCGCCCAGGGAATCCTGGCCGCGCCGGGATTCTCCATCCGCGGCGGTACCACCGAGGTGCTGCTGACCTTGATCGCCCGAGGGGAGGCGGACCTTGTCCGGTGACGAACCGACCGACGAGGCGATGCTGCGCCAGATCGTCCAGGAGGCGTTGACCGGCGTCGCGACCGGCACGCTGTGGGCCACCGCTCGGGACCTCGGCTGGCCGGCCGTGGGCGTCGCGGAGGCCGACGGCGGCTCCGGCGGCACCGTCCGCGACGCGGCCGCGATCGTCCGGGCGGCGGCCGCCACCGCCCCGGAGCTTGCCCTGGTCGAGGCGATGCAGGCAAGCTGGCTGCTCGGCGAGGCCGGCTGGCTCGACCCGGACCGCGACGAGCAGTACGCGGTGGCGCTGCCCGACCCGGCGGAGACGATCACCCTGCACACCGGGCTGACCGGCTCGGCCACCGGTGTGCCGGCAGCACGGACGGTGTCCGCGCTGCTGGTCTGCGCCGTCGCGGCCGACGACGACCGGCCGGTGCTGGCCCGGGTCGACCCGGCCGCCGACGGACTGCGCGTCACCCCGGGTACCAACCTCGCCGGCGAACCCCGGGACCGGCTCGCCCTGCGGGGCTGCGTACCACTGCGGGTGGCGATGACCGCGCCGCACGCCGCCGACGTGCGGTGCCGGGAGTCGCTGCTGCGAGCCGCCGCGCTGCTCGGCGCCATCGAACGGACCTGCCAGTTGACCGTCGACCATGTCCGGGTCCGCACCCAGTTCGGTCGGCCGTTGCTGGCCCAGCAGGCGGTGGCGCACGCGGTGGCAACCATGGCGGGGGAGCGGGAACAGTGCCGGGCGGCGCTGCGCGGTGCCCTAGACGCCTGGGGCGGCGACCACGCGGCCAGCCGGGTCGCCGCCGCCCGGGTGATCCACGACCGGGCCGCCACCACGGTGGCCCGGCTGGCGCACCAGCTGCACGGCGCGGTGGGCGTCACCCGGGAACACCCGCTGCACCGCAGCACCGGCCGGCTGCTCGCCTGGCGCGACGAGCCGGTCACCGCCCGAACGGCGTCCCATACCCTGGGCACGGTGGTCGCCGGGGGCGGCGACCTGTGGCAGTGGGTCGTCACCGACCGGATCAGGAGCTGACGTGCAGACCGTTTCGCTGCGTACCGCCGACCATCCGAACGTGCGGGTGCTGACCCTCGACGATCCCGACCGGCGTAACGCGATCGGCGCCGTGATGAAGCGGGAACTGGCCGAGGCGGTGTCGACCGTCGCCGCTGACCGCGACGCCCGGGTTCTGGTCGTCACCGGCGCCGGCAGCGCTTTCTGCTCGGGGGCCCACCTCGACGAGATCTTCGGCGGCCCGATCCGGCCGGTCAGCCAGACCCGCCGCGACCTGGAGGACATCTACCGCAGCTTCCTCGCGGTGCGCGACCTGGACCTGGTGACCATCGCCGCGGTGCAGGGACCTGCCGTGGGCGCGGGCCTCAACCTGGCGATGTGCTGCGACCAGCGGATCGCCGGCCACCGGGCCCGGTTCGGGGCGACGTTCACCCGGATCGGCCTGCACCCCGGCGGCGGCTGCACCTATTTCCTGGTTGACGCGCTCGGCCCGCAGCGGGCCATGCAGATCCTGCTGGACGGCGCGATGCTCGACGCCGCCCGGGCCCACGAGCTCGGCCTGGTGCTCGACGTGGTCGACGATCCGCTGGCCGCCGCGTTGGCCGCCGCGCACCGCTACGCCGACCTGGACCCGCATCTGGTCCGGCACGTCAAGCAGAGCGTCCGGATCGCCGCCTCGTCCGGCCTGGACGCCTCGGTGCAGTACGAGGCGTGGGCCCAGGCCGCGTCGGCCAGCGACCCGGCGGTGCTGGCCACGCTGCTCGGCGACCGACGCTGAGGCGGACCGCCGCCCGGGGCGTCAGGCCACCCCGATCGGCCCTTCCCGGGGCCCCTCCTCCTGCGCCGGCTGCACCGCCAGCGACGGGAAGTCGGCCAGGTCGCCGTCCGGTTCGGCGTCCCACTCCGGAAACACCAGCTCACTCTGCAGGTAGAGGCAGAGCAGCTGGGTGAGGTGCCGCAGCCCCTCCAGGTGGGTGCGTTCGTGTCCGTGAGTGGCGTCCACCCCGAAGCCGAGCAGCGCCACCCGGGCGTGTGCGCCGGCCTCAACCGCCGCCGCCACGTCCGACCGGTAGTAGTCGAAAACGTCGCGGACCAGGTCCACGCCGTGATCGGCGGCCAGCCCGGCCAGCTTGCGGGTCAGGTGGTAGTCGAACGGGCCGACACCATCGCCCATCGCCAGGGTCGCGGCGTCCTCCCGGGACTGCTGGCCGGGGGCCACCACCGCGGCGTCGACCGAGACGATCTCGGCCACGTCCGGGTCGAGCCCGTGGCTGGCGCCGTGCCCGACCTCCTCGGTGCAGGTGATCAGCAGGTGGGCGGTGACCGGTGGCCGCTGGCCGGCGTCGACCATCGCCTTCACCGCGGTCAGCACCGCCGCCACCCCCGCCTTGTCGTCCAGATGCCGGGACTTGACGTACCCGCTGGGCGTTATCGTCGGCGCCGGCAGCATCGCCACGAAGTCGCCGACGTCGATGCCGAGCGCGCGGAGCCCGGCGATGTCGGTGACCGGCTCGTCGACCCGCACCTCGACCTGCTCCCAGCCGACCCCCTGCAGGTCGACGTCCTCGTTGTAGCGGTGGCCGCTGGCCTTCAACGGCAGCACCTGGCCGGTGATCACCCGGTCCAGGCTGTCGGTGTAGACCCGCACGTGGGCGCCTTCGGCGAACCGGGCGCTGTGGGTGCCGATCTGCTTGAGTTCCAGCCGGCCGTTCTCCTTCAACTGTTTGACCATCCCGCCGATCGTGTCGGTGTGCACCACGATCGCCCGGTCCGCGCCGGTGGTCCGCGGCCCGCACAGCGAGGCGCTGAGCGCGCCGCGCCGGGTGACGGTGAACGGGATACCGAGAGCGGACAGCCGTTCCCCGACGTACTGCTGTACGTGGTCGGTGCGGCCGGACGGGCTGGGAATGTCCAGCAGTTCCAGCATCACCTGCTGCAGGTAGTCGAGGTCCAGTTTCAGGGGGGTGGGGGGGTTCGGGTCGGCCGGCATGCCAAGACCGTACCGCCGCCGATCACGGCGTTGCCGGCGCCCCGCCGGGACCGGGCGGGCTCCACCGCCGCTGCTGCGCGCTGGTGCCCGGGAACAGCAGGTCGATGAAGCGTTCCGCGGTCGGCTGCGGCTCGTGGTTGGCCAGTCCGGGCCGTTCGTTGGCTTCGATGAAGACATGGTCGGGCTGATCAGGAGCGGTCACCAGCAGGTCCATGCCGGCCACCGGGATGGCCAGCGCCCGGGTGGCGGCCACGCACGCCGCGGCCAGGTCGGCGTGCAGCCGGTCGGTGACGTCGTGGATCGTCCCGCCGGTGTGCAGGTTCGCGGTCCGCCGCACGGTCAGCACCTCGCCGGCCGGCAGCACGTCGTCCATCGTGTGCCCGGCCTCGGTGACCACCTCCCGGGTCAGGTCGTCCAGCGGGATCTTCGACTCGCCGCCGGTGGCCGCGGCCCGCCGCCGGCTGTGCCGCCGGATCAGCTCGGCCACCGTGTGTACGCCGTCGCCGCTGACCGCCGCTGGGCGGCGGACCGCAGCGGCCACCACCTCGTGGTCGATCACCAGGACCCGCAGGTCCTCCCCCTGGTGCCGTTGTTCGATCAGCACCTGCGGGCAGTGCCTACGGGCCAGGTCGACGGCGGCCCGCAAGGCGCTCGGGTCGGTGACACCGACGGTGATCCCGGTGCCCTGTTCGCCGCGGGCCGGCTTGACCACCACCTCACCGACCTTGGCGAGGAACGCCTCGTCGTCGGCGTCGCCGGTGGCGGTGCGGCCGTGCGGCACGGCCAGCCCGGCGTCGAGCAGCACCCTCCGGGTCACCCGCTTGTCGTCGCACCGGCTCATCGCCACCGCCGAGGTCAGCTCGGACAGTGACTCGCGGGTGACGATGCTGCGGGCACCGTTGGTCAGCCGCAGCTCGCCCCAGGACGCGTCGATCACCTCGACCCGGATGCCGCGGCGCATCGCCTCGTCGGCGACGATCCGGGCGTACGGATTCAGCTCGTCGTAGCCGTCCGGCATGCTGGCCAGGAAGAGCCGTTCGTTGATCGGATTCTTGCGTTTGACGCACAGCGTCGGTGTGCGTTCGAATCCGAGCCGTTCGTAGAGGCGGATCGCACCGTCGTTCTCCGCCAGCACGGACAAATCGACGTAGACCCGGCCGCGGTCGGCGAGCTGGCCGGCGAGCTCCAGCAGCAGCGCCTGACCGGTGCCGGGTGGTGCGTGCAGCGGGTCGACGGTCAGGCACCACAGGCTGGAGCCGTTTTCCGGGTCGTCGAAGACCGCCACATGGTCGATGCCGGTGATGGTGCCGACGACCTGCCCGGTGACCGACTCGGCGACCAGGTGCACGAAACGTTCGGTAGCGGCGTTGTCGACCAGGATGTCGACCGGGGCGGTGACCATCCCGTTGTGGGCGTATATCCGGTTGACCGCGTCGGCGTCGGAATCGTCGCGTAGCGGCCGGATCCGTAGCCCCGGCTCCGGCGGCTGCGGTTCGCGCACCGGGGTGAGATCCAGCCGGAAGGTCAGCGACGGGTCGATGAACAGCTCGTCCGGCAGCCGCGACACCAGCACGTGCGGGTCGGGCAGGTAGATGCAGATGTCGCGGGACCCGGCGGCTTCCGAACGCAGCACGTCGGCGACGTCGGAGGGGTCGGCGAACGTCTGACCGAAGACCAGCCGGCCCCAGCCGCACTCCAGGATGACGTCGGCGCTGTCGGTGGGCTTGGCCGGCGGATCGCCCGGGACGACCGGGTCGCCACCAGGGCCGATCCGTTCCCGCCGGGGGGCGGGGGAGTCGGGGCGGGGGGCGCTCGTGTCGTCAGTCAATGCCATGGTTCTGCAGCCACATCTCCAGCAGTCCGAGTTGCCACAACTTGTTGCCCCGCAGCGGGGTGAGTTCGGCGTTCGGGTCACGCAGCAGCCCGTCGACGTACCCGTCGCGGAACAGCCCGCGCCGCCGGGCCGCCGGCGCGTGCAGGGCGTCGCGGACCCGGTCGAGCAGCTTGCCTTCCAGATGGGTCAGCCCGGGTACGGGGAAGTACCCCTTCGGTCGGTCGATCACCTCCCAGGGCAGTACCCGACGGCCGATCTCCTTGAGTACCCCCTTGCCGCCCTGGGCCAGCTTGAGCTCGGGCGGGCAGGTGGCGGCGAGTTCGACGAACTCGTGGTCGAGGAAGGGGACGCGCGCCTCCAGTCCGTGCGCCATCGTCATGTTGTCGACCCGTTTCACCGGGTCGTCCACGAGCATCACCGTGGTGTCGATCCGCAGTCCCGCGTCGACCGCGTCCTGCGCGCCGGCGCGGCCCAGGTGGGCGGCGGCGAACTCGCGTGCGGGGTCACCGGCGGCGAGGTACTCCGGGTTGAGCACCCGGGCGAGACCGGCGGCGTCGCGGTCGAAGAAGGCGGTGGCGTAGGTGTCCAGCGCCTGGTCACGGCCGACCCTGGCCAGCGGCGGGTACCAGTGGTACCCGCCGAGGATCTCGTCGGCGCCCTGGCCGGACTGCACCACCTTGAGGTGTCTGGCGACTTCCTGACTGAGCAGGTAGAACGCGACGCAGTCGTGGCTGACCATGGGTTCGCTCATCGCCGCGACGGCGGCCTCCAGTGGCGGCACCAGGTCACGGGCGGCCACCTGGATCTGATGATGGTCGGTGTCGAACCGTTGCGCCACCAGGTCGGAGTAGACGAACTCGTCGCCCTCCCGTCCACCGACCGCGTCGAAGCCGATGGAGAAGGTGGCCAGACCACGCTGGCCCTGCTCGGCCAGCAGCGCCACGACCAGCGAGGAGTCGAGCCCTCCGGAGAGCAGGACACCGACCGGCACGTCGGCGACCATCCGGCGTTGCACCGCGGTGGTCAACGATTCGAGCAGAGCGTCCTGCCAGTCCTGCTCCGACCAGTCGGCGCGGCGCGGGTCCCGGCTGAACGGCGGATCCCAGTAGCAGCGCTCGTCCACCCGGCCGTCGGGCTGGTAGACCCGGACGGTGGCCGGGGGCAGCTTACGGATGCCGTTGAGGATCGTCCGGGGCGCGGGGACCACACTGTGGAAGCTGAGGTAGTGGGCGAGTGCCACCGGGTCGATGCCGGTGTCCACCCCGCCGCCGGCCAGTAGGGCCGGCAGGGTGCTGGCGAACCGGACCACGCCGGGGCGTTCGTCGACGTACAGCGGCTTGATGCCCAGCCGGTCGCGAGCCAGGACCAGCCGGCCGCTGTCGCGCTCGGTGATCGCGACGGCGAACATGCCGACCAGATGGTCGACGAAGTCGACGCCCCACTCGGCGTAGGCCTTGACGACGACCTCGCTGTCGCCCGAGGAGAAGAACGTGTGACCCCGTGCCTGCAGTTGCTCGCGCAGCTCACGGTAGTTGTAGATGCAGCCGTTGAAGACGCCGGTGAGGCCGGCGGCGGAGTCCACGATCGGTTGGTTGCTGGCCGCCGACAGGTCGATGATCTTCAGGCGCCGGTGTCCGAAGGCCACACTTCCGTGTGACCAGGAACCCCCGTCGTCGGGCCCCCGGTCACTCATTGTCGCCGCCATCCGCTCCACCGCGCCGATATCGGCGCGGGAACCGTCGCGGCGCAGCTCACCCGCAAGTCCGCACATGCGTACCCATCCTGCCAGACCGTTGCGGCATCGCCCAGTTGACGGCCGGATCCGGTGTCCCGACCAGTGCTGCGCAGCGCGGACGGTCCCGCTCGGTGCCCTGTGCCGGGTCTCGCTACGCTGACCCGGCGACAGGGCGGTTGCGTGACTAATCAATCAAATAGTTGGTGGGTGCCGTGGTGGCCCCGGAGTTCGTCCCCACGGACGGTTCACGGTAACGTTCGGTCGGGTTTGATGGCTGGACGGTGGATAGCTCCATCATCCGGCTGGCGTGGGTGCTCCGTCCCGGTTCGGGACGGATGCCGACCGGGGAGGGCTATTTGCTGACCACGCTTGAGGGACACCACCTGCGGGCCTGCGTCCTCGGCCAGTCCTGGCTCATCCGCCAGTTGGAGCGCCGGGGCGCCGGCCTGGATCCGATCGCCCTGTTCGGGGTGGTCGAGGGGACCTTCGTGACGGTCGTCGACCAGTTGAGTCGTAGTGGGTTCCCACTGACCGAGCTGCGCTGCTTCGCCGACACCGCGGTACGGCTGACCGCCGCCGGCCGCGAACCGGTCTCCGCCGACGAGGTGATCCGCATCGTCGGCTACCAGTTCGGGGAGCACGTCGACGTCGCCGACATCGAGGCCCGCCGTGCCGTGCCGGTGCGCCGGGCGGTGATCGGTACGGCGGTACGGCGGTTGCGGCTCACCCTGCACGATGTGGACAACCTCCTCCGTCGGGGGGAGAGCCTGGCCTCCCAGTGGGGATTCGCCGCCACCACCTACCACCCGGGTCCGTTGACCGCCTGCTACCTGCGGGTCGCGGAGGCCCGGTGGAAGAGCCGGCAGTCGCGGCGCAGCCGGCACACCCAACTGGGCCGGGTGCTGTGACCGTACGGTCAGCGCCCCACCGGCAGGTCGGTCGGCGTCGCGTCGTCGGCGGGGAAGCCGAACAGCCCGAGTAGCCCGGTCGCCCACAGCTGCCGTCGGGTGAAGCTGCTGATGTTCTCCAGCTCGAGCCGGCTGCCGCTGACCCCGGCGGCCTGGTGACAGGCGACCAGGCTGCCGATCCCGGTCGAGTCGATGAAGCTGACGCACGTGAGGTCCAGCACGATCCGCTCGGGTGCGGACCGGGCGAGCAGCGCGGTGACCGCGTCGCGGACCTCGCCGGCTGTGGCGAGGTCGAGTTCACCGTGCAAGGCGAGTCGTACCGTGGTGCCCTGGTAGCTCCTGGTGATGACGAAATCCACGTCGTACCTCCGGTCGGGTGGCGACGGGTGCCGGGGAGGGAGGATTCTGAGGCATTCGCATGAGCCGATATCCGCTGATGCGCGCGGTGTGTGAGCCGTCACGTTACGGTATGTGCGGCCGATGTGCCAGCCCCGTTTCGGACTGTGCACCAACCCGGCCGACCACTGTGAGCGATCATCTCGTCCGGGACCCGCCGGTGCGGTCGGACCGGTCCGACCGCACCGGCGTAGGGGCCACGGTCCGTAGGTCAGCTCTGCGCCGGCAGCGGCGTCTGTGGGCTGACCGTCGGCGACGGCAGGGTCGGGCTCACCGTCGGCTCGGGCGTCGCGGTGCCCGGCGTGGTCGGGTCAACCGTGGGGCTCACCCCGGGACTCGGCGAGGTCGGCAGCCCGAGCTGCGCGGCGAGGCCCTGCAAGGCCGCGTACAGGTCCTCGAGTACCGGTCCGGCCTCCTGTGCCAGGTTCACCACCCGTTCGTCGGAGCCCTGCGCGATCTCGGCGTTGTTCA
Organism: Micromonospora sp. LOL_021; assembly: GCF_048060215.1. Lineage (NCBI taxonomy): Bacteria > Bacillati > Actinomycetota > Actinomycetes > Micromonosporales > Micromonosporaceae > Micromonospora > Micromonospora sp. LOL_021. The sequence continues at coordinate 58,886 of NZ_JBHMIN010000010.1, forward strand.
CCTCGATCGCCTGGGCGTAGCCCGCCAACTGGCTCTCCACGAACGCCGTGTCGAACTCGGCACCGGACAACCCGTCCAGCCGGTTGGCCACGTCCTGCTGTTCCTGGGTGGGCGAGTCCGGCAAGGCGACGTCGACCTCACCCGCCACCCGGGTGACCTCCTCGTCCAGCCGGGTGTGGTCGGCCACCATGTCACCACCCAGGTCCTTCACCGCCTGGTCGGCATCCTGCTTGTCCTGCGCCAACTGGCCGATCTGCACAGCGGCCAGATTGACCTGGTGGATCGTACGCAGGTACTCGCTGTCCTGCTCGGACGGTGCCGTCGCGTGTGCGGCCGCCGGGATCAACGCGACGGCGGTCAGCCCCGCCAACAGCCCCAGCCGGGTCACTACGGTCCTTCTCATCGTGGTTCCTCCTCGCTCAGCGCTCGTCGGGGCACCGAGATACCCGGCCCCCCGGCCGCCATGCCCGCCGGCCGGGATGAGCGCCGCCGGCCGGCCGCGGATGACCCGCCACCCTCGGTCGGGCTAGCCCGACCCGCCGCCGGCATGCCGCCGGCCGTACCGGGTAACCGGACGACGACCGACCAGATCACCGGGAGGCATCGTGACCAACGTCCAGCAACCGGAAATGCGTCGCAGCGGGGACAACCCGCTGGTCCAGGAGAGCAAGGGTCCCGACGGAGCCGACCGCCGGCCCGGGCGCCGCGGCGGCGGCAACCGGCCCGTCCCGGCCGGCCAGGTTTCGCCGTACGGTCCCCACCCGCCGGTCGCCGACGACGACAGCGAACCCGACGACCGGCCGGACTGACCACCCCGGCCGGCCCACGGCACCATGCAGACGTTCCTGCCGTACCCGGACTTCGCGGCCAGCGCCGCGGTGCTTGACGCCCGACGACTCGGCAAACAGCGCGTCGAAGCGTTGCAGGTGCTGCGCGGCCTGACCGTGCCCGGGTACGGCTGGCGTCACCACCCGGCGGTCCGGATGTGGCGCGGCCACCTGGAGGCGCTGGTCCGGTACGGACTGACGGTCTGCGCCGAATGGACCCGGCCCGGCCGGGCCGACACCGTCGCCGACACCCTGCGCCGCGAATTCACCGCCGCGACCGGCCGCACCCTGGTCCGCGACCAGGCCGAACTCGGCGCCGCCACCGCACTGCCGGCCTGGCTCGGCCGAGCCGACCTGCACCTGTCGCACCGCGCCGCACTGGTACACAAGGACCCGGACCACTACCGTCCCCGGTTCGGCGACCTCGCCCCCGTACCGTACGTGTGGCCGTGCCCACCGGCGGTACCGCCGCCGATCGCCCCCGCCCCGTCCGGCGAAAAAGGTCCGTGGTCGGATTGAACCGTTCGGCCTCGTCCGCCGAACCCCTTACCGGTGGATCAGGATCCGGCGGCAGTGGCCGCCCACGTACGGGAGGCGAGGCTCATGGTCAACTGTCTGCGCGCGAACGCCGTCCGGATCGGCGCGGTGCTGTCCGGTCCGGTGCTGGCGGTCGCGCTGTCCGGGCCGGCGGTGGCCGCGGCCGACATCGGCCTGGAACCGACGCAGGCGCCTCGTGGGGCCGGCATCCAGCTCACCTTCGAACTTCCGCAGGAACGGCCGGACGCACACACCGCCGAGGTGCGCCTCGACCTGCCGGCGGACCTGCCCATCGCCGAGGTCTACCCGATGTCGGTCGACGACTGGGCCCCCAGGATCACCAACCGGACCCTGCCGGAGCCGCTGCCCGGCCTGCACGGTGGCCTGATGACCGAGGCCACCGAGAGCATCACCTGGCAGTTGGTCGCCCCACCCGCCGACGAACCGGCGCCGGTGCTGCTGACCGTGTCGGTCGGCCCGCTGCCGGACGCGGACCGGATCGACTTTGCGGTGACCCAGACCTACTCCGACGGCACCGTGGTCCGCTGGGGCGGCCCCGACGCGCAGCGACCCGGCCCGGTGCTGACCCTCGGGCCGGCCGACCCGGCGGCGGCCGGTCACGGAGCCCACCACGGCGACCCCGCGGCGGCCGCCGCCCAAGACCCGCCGGCGCCGGCCGCCGCGGGCTCCGACGACGCCGCCGGCACCGAGATGGGACTACTGCTGGCCGGCCTGGCCGGTGGAGCGGCGATCGGCGGGGCCGTCGTCTGGTGGCGCAGCCGCCGCCACCGCGGCAGCGTACCGGCGGACCCGACCAGGGCCGGGCCCGCCGCCGACGAGGGCGAGCTGGTCGGCGCCGGCGGCACGACCCCCTGGCGGCTCACCGAACAGTGACCGCCGCGTCCCGGCCCTGGCGACGGTCGGCGCGACCACGGCCGCTTACCGCACCGGCACTGTCGTGCGGACCGTCGCCTGGTCGATGTCGGACAACCGGATGGTGAAACGCAGCTCCCATTCACCCGGCACCGGAAACGCGACCGCGCCGACCGCGTGGTTGTCGTCCACCCCCAGCAGCAGCGTGGTCACCGGCTCGACGTCCTGCGCCGGCAACGAGGTGGTCATCGTCCACTCCTCCACCCGTACCGGCGCGCCCTCCGGCGTGTACACGTAGGCGTGCACCGTGTTGTGCTCACCGAGCTGCACCGGGTAGATGTCGAACTGGAGGGTGTACAGCGAGCTGGTCAGCGTCTGGGCGAAGGTGTCCTGCCCGAGGGCCTGGGCCTCGACGACGGCGGTACGGGCCGGTGTCGTCTGCACCAGTACCGCGCTGGCCCCGAGCGCGACCACGGCCACCGCGACCTCGACACCGACCAGGCCGGTGAGTCGCCGCACGTGCGGCGCCCGCCACCGCGCGACCAGCCGTCGCGCGTACCCGGCGGTTAGCAGCAGCACCGCCACCAGCGCGACCTTCACCAGCACCAACCGCCCGTACGCGGTGGTGGCCAGCGCGGTCGTGCCGCCGGTCTCCATCAGCGCCTGGACGGCACCGGCCAGCAGCAGCCAGCAGACCGCCACCGTCGCCCACCGGGACCAGACCGGCAGGATCCGGCCCAGGACGCGGGGGTGGGTGCGGCGCAGCAGGACCGCGCCGAGGGTCACCAGCCCGCCGATCCACACCCCGACCGCGGCGATGTGCACGGTGTCGGCGGCGATACTGACCGGCGGCATCGGCGCCGCCACCGCGTGACCGGTCAGCGGCCAGGTGACCAGCCCGGCCAAGCCCAGCCCGACGAGGGCCAGCCCGCGACGGGCGCCGCCGACTCCGGCGAGGACCGGTGACACCAGCGCCGCCACCGCGGCCAGCACCACCAGCCGGCCGAGCAGCGCCAGCCCGTACCCGCTGTCCACGACGGCGGCCAGGTCCCCGGCGGAAACCTCCAGCAGGGCACTGCCGGTCGAATACGGCGCCTGCAGGTACAGTCCGGCCACTGTGGCCAGGCCGATCAGCCCCAGCCCGGAGCCGACCATGAGCTTGCCGGGCCGGCGGCTCAGCCGGGGCGGCCACAGCAGCGCCAGCAGCAGCGCGGGCCCGACGGCGAGCACCACCCCGGCGTAGCCGACGTACTTCGCGGTGGTCACGGCGACCGCGACCGGCCGCCGCTGCCCGCCGTCCTGTGGCTCGGGCACCGTCGCGGACGGCGCTCCCACGGAGTACGTGTAGCCGCTGCCCACCGGGTGGCTGTCCGCTGAGATCACCCGGTAGCTGACCAGGTAGGTGCCGAGCGGGCGGTCGGCGACCCGGACCGGGATGGTGACGGTGGTCCCGTCAGTTCGTGGCGTTCCGTCGTCGATCCGTTTACCGTCCGGCGCCAGCACCTGCAGGCGCCCGGTGACCGGGCGCACCGGTTCGCTGAACGTCAGCACCACTTCCCGTGGTGAGTTGCCCAGCACCGATCCGGGGGCGGGCTCCGCCGTGACCAGCACCGCGTGCGCGGCCGCCGGGCCGGCGGGGGCGACCAATACCAGCATGCCGCCGAGTAGCAGTGCGGCGACACCGGCTGCGGCGTGCCGGGCCCACTGGGCGGCTCGTCGTTGTCTCACCCATGGTAGTTCGGTACGGGCGGGGCAACGGTTCATCGCGATCGACTCCGGGCGGGTCGTGGGCGTACCGACCGCGCGGGGTGACGTCGGTCGTTTCGTGGGCCGAGCGCCAGGAACGGACGCGTGCGTGCCGGGAGGAATCGTGGTCGACCGGCCCGGACGGATGCAAGCCGGCCACCGGTGGCCGTCCGGTCCGCCCCGGCCAGGTCCGGATGGTCGTCGATCGGGCCCGATCCGCCTGTCAGGGCAGCGGTGCCAGCGGGGTACCGTCCGCGGCGCGGACCAGAATCGCCTCGACCGGGCATGATTCAGCGGCGTCGATGACGGTGTCGGCCGGGTCGATGTCGGACGCGGTCGCCCGGGACACCCCGTCGACCAGGCTGAAGTGTCCGGGGGCGGTACCGGCGCAGATGCCGGATCCGACGCACCGTTGCTCGTCGACCCTGATCTGCCAGGACCGCTGGTTCATCGCCACCTCCGGGGGATACCCAACGGCACCGGCCGCGGGGGACTGGGACGGCTCACGTCCGATGGACGGCACGGTCCGGTCCGCACGTCCGGTCCGCACCTCGGCCCGGCGAAGGAGGATCACCCCCAGGTCACCGGCATCGCGCTCAGCCCGCGGACCAGCAGGCCGGTCTTCCACACCAGCTGATCCTCGGGTACGGCCAGCCGCAGCTGCGGCAGCCGCTGCACCACCGCCTCCACCGCCACCTGCAGTTCCATCCTGGCCAGTTGGGCGCCGAGACAGTGGTGTACGCCGTGACCGAAGCCGACATGCGGGTTGACGGTCCGGGTCAGGTCCAGCCGGTCCGGGTCGGTGAAGACCTCGGGGTCGCGGTTGGCCGCCGACAACGACCCGATGACCGGTTCGCCGGCACGGACGAGTACTCCGCCGACCTCGACGTCCACGGTGGCGTACCGGGCGAACGAGGAGGCGGCGCCGAGCGGTACGTACCGGGTCAGCTCCTCGACGGCGCCCGGTACCAGGGTCGGGTCGGCGTGTAGGGCGGCGAACTGGTCCGGCTGGGTGAGCAGGACGTAGACGAAATTGGGGATCTGGGTCACGGTGGTCTCGTGGCCGGCGGCCAGCAGCCCGGCGGCGAGCTGTACGAGTTCGGCCTCGGTGAGCCGGCTCGCGTCGGTGTCCCGGGCGTGGACCATGGCGCCGAGCAGGTCGTCGGTCGGGTGCCGGCGGCGCTGCTCCACGAGTCCGGCGATGTAGCCGTGCAGGTTTTCGAGATAGCCCCGTACCTGGTCAGGGGGGAGCGAGGTGGTGGAGACGATCGCTTCGCTCCAGGTGTGGAAGTGTTCCCGGTCGGCGTAGGGAACGCCGAGTAGTTCGCAGATGACCCGGACCGGCAGCGGGGTGGCGAACCGTTCGACGAGGTCGGCTGGCGGCCCGTCGGCGATCATGCCGGTCAGCAGTTCGTCGGCGAACTGCCGGGTCTGTGGTCGGAGCTGTTCGACCCGCCGGGCGGTGAACGCCTTGGCGACCAGGCGCCGGAGCCGGGTGTGTTCCGGCGGGTCCATCGACAGGATTCCGCCCTCGATCTGTCGGGGGGTGATCCGTGGTTCGTCACGGCCGACGCTGGCGGCGCGGGAGAACCGGGCGTCGCCGAGGACGAACCGGACATCGGCGTGCCGGGTGGCCAGCCAGGCCGGTTCCCCGAACGGCAGCTGGACCCGTACCAGCATCCCGTCCTGTTGCAGCTGCCGGTAGGTGTCGTCGAGGTTGAGACGGTCTGGCGCGGTGAAGGGGTAGCTGCGGGGTTCGGCGGCGGTCCGGAGCTCGGACATGGTTCACCTCCTGGCAGGGGACGGACGCGCACCGGAGGCGACGAGCAGCGACGTGACCGGCACATGACGCTCCGATACTAAAGAAGTCTCTCGATTGATCGCAGCCCGGTGACCCCGGTTCCACTAAACCTAGCGTCCTAGGCTGCACGGGGAATGTGCCGACCCCGTCCACAAACAACAGGGCCCCAGCGGATCGCAGCAGCCGGGTAGTACCTGAAGGACCTGAGTCAGCTCCGCCCGGTGGCATCGTCGGGCTGAGCATGGGAGAACAGCACCGGGGTCACCGGCCGGGTCCGGGAAGGCTCGGGTGCCGGCGGCGGAGGGTTGCCCGCCCCGGACTCCGCCGGCTGGTGCTCGCCGGTGAGCACCAGCAGCTCGTAGGCCCGTTCGGCGGGCAGTCGGCCGGTGACGATCGCGATCCGTAGCGGCACCGGTGGGGTTCCGGCGACGACGGCGACGGGCAGATCGAGCACCCTCGGGTCGACCTGCCGGCCAGCGAAATGCCCGGCGGCCGCCGGGGGCAGGTCCCGCCAGGGGCGGACGGTCTGCTCGGTGAATCCGTGGCTGGCCCATTGGTCAGCCTCCGCGTTGACCCGGTCGGCGACGTGCTGTGGGACCACGTCGCGACCGCCGAGGTCGTCGCTGAGCAGTGCTCGGGCGAGCGGGCTGAGCTGGTCGACCGGGTACCACCGGGTCCGCTGCGTACGACGGCGGGAGATGTCGCCGGGTGAGGCGTCGGCCGTGGACCGGTCACGCCGGGCGTCTGGTTCAAGGTGAGCCGGCATGCCCACCATCCAAGCATGATCGACTGCCGTCCCATGGCAAGGGGTCGCAGGTAGCGGGGATGTCGGACCGGGTGGGCCGGGGTTTGCCGACGACCCGTGCGGGTAGCCGGGCCGGGTGGCCGAGGAGCGGCAGGCGGTGGCACCGACGGCGGGCGTCGGGTCGCCGCTCGACGAACGGTGGGAGTACGGATACCTGTACTTCGTGCAGACGGTGGCACCTGCCGAAGGGGGTAAACAGCCGGCCGCCGGGCCGACGGTCACCGTGGTCGCTGACGGCGCGGGGCACCGGTGTCGGGTGTTGACCGGTCGACGGCTGGAGGTGCTCAACGAACTGGGTGGACAGGGTTGGATCGTCAGCGACGGCCTGTGGAGTCCGGAGCAGGCCCGGTGGCTGGCTGAACTGGTGGCGGGGGTGGACGGGGTGGAGCGGATGGTCGGCTATTGGCAGTCGTTCATGCGCCGCCGGGTGACCGTCGGCGGCGACGGCCACGGTGAGTCGGCAGGTGGTGGGTGAGGGGCGCGTTATAGTGGCGCTCGCCAGGTGACAGTGCCCCTTGGGGGACCGTCGGGCTCGTTCGCCGCCGCTCGTTTCCGGTCCGGTGGGACAGGCCGGTCGGAGCGGGGGAGAGGAAGTGTCGGTGTCGCGTCCGTCCGCGCAGTCCGCGTCGACGCGGACCGATGTGGCGAGTCAGGTCTTCACCATTCCTAATCTGATCAGTTTTGTCCGTTTGCTGGGTGTACCTCTGTTTTTGTATCTGTTCCTGGTGCACCGTGCTGACGTCGCAGCGCTGCTGGTGCTGGCCGTCGGCGGGACCAGTGACTGGGTGGACGGGTTCGTCGCGCGCCGGATCCGTCAGGTGTCCCGGCTCGGCGAACTGCTGGATCCACTCGCCGACCGGCTGTACATCCTGGCCACCTTGCTGGCGTTCACGGCCCGCGAGGTGATGCCGTGGGAGTTCACGGTGGCGTTGCTCAGTCGTGAAGTGCTGCTGGCCGGCTGCCTTGTCGTGTTACGCCGATTTGGCTATGGACCACCGCAGGTGCACTATGTAGGAAAGACTGCGACTTTCGTACTTTTGGCGGCGTTTCCCATTCTGTTGCTGTCCGCAGTGCTGGGATCCACCACGGCGGCGACGGTGGCGGCCGCGGTCGGATGGGGTCTGGCCTGGTGGGGTCTGGTGCTCTACTGGATCGCCGGCCTGTTGTACGTACGGCAGACCGCAGCGTTGGTCCGGGCCGCCGGAGCAGAAACGGAGCGGGCATGAGCGAGGCGGACCGCAGCGGTTCCGGCCCGCACCGTGGATACGCGCCGGACTTTCTGACCGAGCTGTTCCGGGCACCGCTGGACCCCGGCTACACGGACGCGGCGGCCCGCCGGTCGGTGACCGGACCACCGCAGGGTTGGCGTCGGGTGACGGCACGGGCCGCGATGGCCTTGTCGATGGCCGCGGTCGGCTTCCTGGTGGTGCTCGCCTACCAGAAGACGGTGGCGGAGGAACCGAGCCGGTCGCAGGCACGGGCCGGCCTGGTGGAGCAGGTGACCCAGCGCCAGACGGAGACCGACGAGTTGCAGAACCGGGTGGACGCGTTGCGGGACGAGGTGGCCCGGGAGCGCGACACGGTGCTGGACGGGGCCCGGGCGGCGGACCTGCGCGACCTGGAAGCCGCCGCAGGGCTGGCCCGGGTCACCGGCGACGGGGTGGTCGTCGAGTTGGCGGACGCGCCGGAAGTGGTGGATCCGGTGACCGGTGAGGGCTCGGTCAGCGAGTTGGGTCGGGTGTTGGACCGGGATCTGCAGGACGTGGCCAACGCCTTGTGGAGCGTCGGTGCCGAGGCGGTCGCGGTCAACGGCAGACGGCTGACCGCGACCTCGACGATCCGGGCGGCGGGCAGCGCCATCCTGGTCGATTTCCGGCCGGTGACCGGCCCGTACGAGGTGTCGGCGATCGGCCCGCCGTCGATGGTCGACGCGTTCGGGACGAGCCAGGCGGCTGCGGTGCTGCGGGCGGTCTCGGCTGATCACGGGTTGTCGTTCGGGGTCCGTTCGACTGATGATCTGATGTTGCCGGCGGCGAGTGAACCGCAGCTGCGGTACGCCCGCGCGCCGTCGGCGTCGTCCAGCCCGTCCGGGACGGGGGGCACCGACCCGTCCGTGACCGCCTCGGGAGGAGGCCCTCGATGATCGCCGTGTTGGCGCTGCTCGCCGGAATGCTGCTGGGGATCTACTTCGACCCGGTGGTGCCGGCGGTGCTGCAGCCGTACCTTCCGATCGCGGTGGTGGCGGCGTTGGACGCGGTGTTCGGCGGGGTCCGGGCCAAGTTGGACGGGATCTTCGACGACAAGCAGTTCGTGATCTCGTTCATCTCGAACGTTCTGGTGGCGGGTCTGATCGTGTATCTGGGCGATCAGTTGGGGGTCGGCGGGCAGTTGTCCACCGGTGTGGTGGTGGTGCTCGGGGTGCGGATCTTCGGCAACGTGGCGGCGATTCGACGGCATCTTTTCCGGGCGTGAGGCGTGGCTGATGGTGGAACGTAGGAATACCGGTACGGGCTGGCCGGACGCGGTGCCGGCGCGGTCGCCGGGTGCGGGTGCGCGGGTTCCGGCAGGGACCACGGAGCCGGTGGACGGTCCCGGCGCTGCGGTCGGCGGCGGCGCGGACGGGCCGTCGGGTGCCGGCTCGGGTCGGGGTTCCCGGCGGGTGTCCACGGCCGGGCTGATGATCGTGGGTTTGCTGGTGTTGCTCGGGTTCACCCTTGCCGTTCAGGTTCGCAGCACGTCGACGGACCCGACGTTGGCGGCGGCCCGCCAGGAGGATCTGGTGCGGATCCTGTCGGATCTGGAGGCCCGGGAGGAGCGACTGCGGCAGGACATCGCGGAGTTGGAGGCGAGTCAGCGGCAGTTGACCTCGGGTGCCGAGGGCCGGGCGGCGGCGTTGGAGGAGGCGTCGCGTCGGGCGGACGAGCTCGGGGTGCTGGGTGGCAGTCTGCCGGCGCAGGGGCCGGGCCTGCGGGTGCGGTTCGTCGCAGGTCGGGAGCCGATCCGGGCGTCGGAGCTGCTGGACGCGGTGCAGGAGCTGCGGGGTGCGGGTGCCGAGGTGATGCAGATCAGTGGCGGGGACGGTCGGTCGGTGCGGATCGTGGCGAGCAGCTACCTGCTGGACGTCGACGGCGGTGTGGAGGTGGACGGTGTGCGGTTGACCGGCCCGTACGAGGTGCTGGTGATCGGGGAGCCGTCGACGATGCGGACGGCGTTGAACATTCCGGGTGGGGTGGTGGCTTCGGTGTCCGGTGACGGCGGTACGGTGATCGTCGAGGAGCGCGAGGTGGTCGAGGTGTCGGCCTTGAGCGATCCGAGCCAGCTGCGGTACGCCCGCCCGGTCTCCTGATCGGACGGGGTGTCGTCGGTGGGCGGGTTGTCAGTGGTGGTGAGTGGTGCACAGACCGAAGGACCGGCCGTGATTCCAGAGGATCTGCGGTATACCGCGGAGCATGAGTGGGTGGCGGGTGACGCCGCCGGTCCTGTGCGGGTGGGGGTGACCCATTTCGCGCAGGAGGCGTTGGGCGACATCGTGTTCGTCGAGCTGCCTGCGGTCGGCGCCGAGGTGACGGCGGGCGAGCCGTGCGGTGAGATCGAGTCGACGAAGAGCGTGTCGGAGATCTACGCGCCGTTGACCGGCACGGTGGTGGCCCGTAACGAGGCGCTGGTGGACGCACCGGAGACGGTCAACGCCGACCCGTACGGTGCCGGTTGGTTGGTGCAGTTGTCGCCGGTTGATCCGCAGGCGGTGAGCGGGTTGCTCGACGCTGCGGCGTACCGGGAGCTCACCGAGCGCTGACCCGGCGGGGGCGGCGAGGTATCGTGTGCCCGCGAGTCTTGTTGACCCTTGTTTTCGGCGCTGGCTAGGCTCGCCCAGTCGACCGAGAAGCCAACAACAGTTGAGCGTTGCGGAAATTGCCGTCCTGGCACGGGGGAGCTTGCGCCTTGCGATCGTTCAAGGTCTGGTGGCCGACCCGACACACCCGACGCCGACCGAACAGATCCGTGAGGTGGTCCATGACGCGCCCAGACGACGAGTTCCCCCCGCTCGACGTCACGTCGACGTTGAACCTCGGTTCGCTCGACGAAGTGCTGGAGGGGCCGGACGCCGACGTGGTGCCGAGCCGGATGTCGGGTTCGTTGCCGCCGGGGATGGCGTTGCTGGTGGTGCGGCGGGGCCCGAACGCGGGGGCCCGGTTCCTGCTGGACCATGATGTGACGACGAGCGGCCGGCATCCGGACAGTGACATTTTCCTGGACGACGTGACGGTGTCGCGGCGGCACGCGGAGTTCCACCGTGACGGCGGTACCTTCACGGTGCGCGATGTGGGTAGCCTGAACGGCACCTATGTCAATCGTGAGCGGGTGGAGGCGGCGACCCTGAGCAACGGTGACGAGGTCCAGATCGGTAAGTTCCGGCTGGTCTTCATCGCCGGTCCGCGGCCGGACGAGGAGGCCGGCCGCGGTTGAGGTCCGGGGCGCGGACGGAGGTGGCTTCGTGCGCGGTGTGTGGCTGACGCCGGTCGGTGAGCCGGGGGTGTCGTGGTGAGTGAGCAGGCGGCGGCCCGGGAGGACGTGGCCGGTTCGTCGTTGATGAGCATCGGCGAGGTGCTGGCCCAGCTTCGCCCGGAGTTTCCGGACACGACGATTTCGAAGTTGCGGTTCCTGGAGGCTGAGGGCCTGGTGGAGCCGCAGCGGACGCCGTCGGGTTACCGCAAGTACAGCTGGGACGATCTGGACCGGTTGCGTTTCGTCCTGACGGCGCAGCGGGACCAGTACCTTCCGCTGCGGGTGATCCGTGAGCAGTTGGCGGCGCGGGACGCCGAGTCGGCGGCGGGCCGGTCGCGTCCGACGTTGGTGGCGGTCGGTCCGTCCGGTGAGGTGCCGGGCCGGTCGCCGGCGCAGGGGCAGCCGGCGCAGTCCCGGCTGAGTCGTACGGATCTGCTGTCTCGCAGTGGTCTCGAGTCGGCGACGTTGACCGAGGTGGAGCGGCTGGGTCTGGTGGTCGCGGTGGCACCGGGCTGGTACGACGCGGATGCGTTGGTGATCGCCACGGCGGTGGCGGGGCTGCTGCGGCACGGTCTGGAGGTGCGTCATCTGCGGGCGGTGCGGGCGGCTGCGGACCGCGAGTCGGGTTTGTTCGCCCAGTTGGTGGCGCCGTTGGCGCGGCAGAGTGATCCGGCGGCCCGGGCTCGGGCGGCGGAGACGGCGCGGGAGCTGATCGGGTTGTCGCAGCAGCTGCACGCGGCGCTGGTGCGGGCGGGTCTGCGGGGGGCGCTCGGCCGGTGAGGTGACTGGCGGGACCGGACGGTGGCGCTGTGGTCCGTGTACCGTGCAGGGAGGGCCGGAGCGGGTTAGGTGACGACGACACGGAGGCGGCGGTGCGTGAGCTGAGCGTGGTCGGGGTGCGGGTGGAGTTGCCCACCAACCAGCCGATCGTGCTGCTGCGTGAGGTGGACGGGGACCGTTACCTGCCGATCTGGATCGGTGCGGTGGAGGCCACGGCGATCGCGTACGAGCAGCAGGGCGTGAAGCCGGCGCGGCCGTTGACGCATGATCTGTTGCGGGACGTGTTGGCCGCGGTGCGGGCGCCGCTGCAGGCGGTGGAGATCACCGAGTTGAAGGACAACGTCTTCTACGCGGACCTGATCATCGGTGACAGTGTGCGGGTGTCGGCGCGGCCGAGTGATTCGATCGCGTTGGCGTTGCGGGTCGGTGCTCCGATTCGTTGTGCTGAGCAGGTGCTGTCCGAGGCGGGCATCCTGATTCCGGATGAGCAGGAGGACGAGGTCGAGAAGTTCCGGGAGTTCCTGGACCAGGTGCGTCCGGAGGATTTCGCGGGCTGACCGCTGCCGGCGGGTGTCATGCCCGTGGCGTGGTCGCCCGCACGCGGCGTGTCGCGGCCCGGGTTGCCTGGTACGGCCCGCTGCCGGCGTTAGGCTGGTCCTGTCGATCGGCTCATGTTCCGTCCTGGTGTGGGCCGCCCTGACGGGGAGGTTTCCGTATGCCCGCACAGCGAGAGCCGGAGCCGGGGTCGTCTGATGATGTTGACGGTGCCGGTTCGGACGCCGACGCCGTCGGCTATCGCGGAGTGACCGCCTGCCACGCGGTGGGGATCAGCTACCGGCAGTTGGACTACTGGGCGCGGACGGCGCTGGTGGTGCCGAGTGTGCGTGACGCGACAGGTTCGGGTTCGCAGCGGCTGTACTCGTTCCGCGACCTGGTGGTGCTGAAGGTGGTCAAGCGGCTGCTGGACGCGGGTGTGTCGCTGCAGAACATCCGTAGGGCGATCGAGACGTTGCGGTCCCGCGGTGTCGGGGACCTGGCGGGGATCACCCTGATTTCGGACGGGACGACGGTGTACGAGTGCCGTTCCCCTGAGGAGGTCGTTGACCTGTTGCAGGGCGGCCAGGGCGTGTTCGGGATCGCGATCGGCGGGGCGTTCAAGGAGATCCAGGGGTCGTTGTCGCAGCTTCCGGCGGAGCCGGCGGTGACTTCCGAGCCGGAGGTGGTGGCGCCGGTGGCCGGGGGCGACGAGTTGGCGGCTCGGCGGGCCCGCCGCCGCGCCGGCTGAACGGCGGCACCCGGATCGACCCGGCCGGGGCAGGCTTCGTGATCGACGTCACCGCCCCGCAGGGCGGGTGCTGCCGGTAGCGTGGAGGCCGCCGTAGATCCCGTGTGGGAGAGACCGTCCGCTACCCGGTGGGCGGCGCCGAAGGGGCAAATCCTCCCCGGAACCTCTCAGGCAGAAGGACCACACGGGTTGGCGACTCTGGAGGCGGCGGCGCCGACAGAGGGGGAGGTTGCCTGCCGACCTCGTCCCGGGAGCCGCCTGGTGAGTGCCTCGTCCCTGTTCGTCGACCGTCACGTCGGCGTTGATCCGGTCGCCCAGCAGCGGATGCTGGATGTCGTCGGCTACGAAAGCGTCGCTGAGCTGATGGACGCCGCCATTCCCGAGGTGATCCGCTGGCGGGGCCGGCTGGATCTGCCGGAGCCGGTCAGCGAGCCGGAGGTGACGGCCGCGTTGCGGCGGCTGGCCGACGCGAACACGGCGGCGGTGTCGATGATCGGGGCCGGCTACCACGGCACCCACACGCCGGCGGTGATCCGCCGCAACGTGCTGGAAAATCCCGCCTGGTACACCGCTTACACCCCGTACCAGCCGGAGATCAGCCAGGGCCGGTTGGAGGCGCTGCTGACGTTCCAGACGATGGTGTCGGATCTGACCGGGCTGGCCACGGCGAACGCGTCGATGCTGGACGAGGCGACCGCTGCGGCGGAGGCGATGACGTTGGCGCGGCGGGCGTCGAAGTCACACAGCGACGTGTACGTGGTGGACGCCGACACGTTGCCGCAGACGGTGGCGGTGTTGCGGACCCGGGCGGAGCCGCTGGGTGTGCGGGTCCGGGTGTGTGATGTGCGGGACGGCCTGCCGGACGAGTTCTTCGGGCTGCATCTGCAGTTCCCGGGCGTGTCGGGGCGGCTGCGTGACGACGCCCCGGTGGTGGCGGCGGCGCACGCGGTCGGGGCGCTGGTGACGGTGGCGGCGGACCTGTTGGCGTTGACGTTGCTGCGCCCGCCGGGGGCGTACGGTGCGGACGTGGCGGTCGGCACCACGCAACGGTTCGGGGTGCCGATGGGGTTCGGCGGTCCGCACGCCGGCTATCTGGCGGTGCGTTCCGGCCTGGAACGGATGCTGCCGGGCCGGCTGGTCGGGGTGTCCCGGGACGCGGCCGGTGACCGGGCGTACCGGCTGGCGTTGCAGACCCGGGAGCAGCACATCCGCCGGGAGCGGGCGACCAGCAACATCTGCACGGCGCAGGTGCTGCTGGCGGTGATGGCCGCCATGTACGCGGTGTACCACGGTCCGCAGGGGTTGACGGCGATCGCGCAGCGTACCCATGCGATGGCTGCCCGGTTGCGGGCCGGTCTGGCCGCCGGCGGGGTCGCGGTGGCGGACGGGCCGCTGTTCGACACGGTGACCGCGACGGTGCCGGGTGGGGCCGCCGCGGTGGTGGCGCGGGCGGCGGAGCGGGGGGTGAACCTGCGGCTGGTGAACGCTGACACGGTGTCGGTGGCGTGCGACGAGACCACCACCGAGGAGCATCTGGCGGTGGTGTGGGCGGCGTTCGGGGCGGCCGCGTACGTAGGGGAGACGCCGCTGGTGATCCCGGCCGGGTGGCGGCGCACCGGTGGGTTCCTCACCCACGAGGTGTTCCACGCGTACCGCAGCGAGACGGCGATGCTGCGGTATCTGCGGCGGCTCGCCGACGCCGACTACGCCCTGGACCGGGGGATGATCCCGTTGGGGTCGTGCACGATGAAATTGAACGCGGCGGTGCAGATTGAGCCGGTCAGCTGGCCGGGGTTCGCCGACGTGCACCCGCTGGCGCCGGCCGGGCAGACGGCCGGGTACCGGCAGCTGATCGGCGAGTTGGAGGGTTGGCTGGCGGAGGTGACCGGCTACGACGCGGTCAGTGTGCAGCCCAACGCCGGGTCGCAGGGGGAGCTGGCCGGGCTGTTGGCGATCCGCGGCTTCCACCGGTCGCGGGGGCAGGCGCGGCGGGACGTGTGTCTGATTCCGTCGTCGGCGCACGGCACGAACGCGGCGAGCGCGGTGATGGCGGGCATGCGGGTGGTGGTGGTCGGCTGCGACGCCGACGGCAACGTCGACGTCGACGACGCGGCGCGGCTGATCGCCGTCCACGGTGACGACCTGGCGGCGATGATGGTGACGTATCCGTCGACGCACGGCGTGTACGAGGACGGTATCGCCGAGTTGTGTGCCCGGGTGCACGACGCCGGCGGGCAGGTGTACGTCGACGGGGCGAACCTGAACGCGTTGCTGGGGTTCGCCCGGCCGGGCCGGTTCGGGGCGGACGTGTCGCACCTGAACCTGCACAAGACGTTCTGCATTCCGCACGGCGGTGGCGGGCCGGGGGTGGGGCCGGTCGCGGTGCGGGCGCATCTGGCGGCGTTCCTGCCGGGTGATCCGGTCGGCGTCGACGACGCCGACCGGCCGGTGGTGTCGGGAGCCCGGTACGGTTCGGCCGGGATTCTGCCGATCCCGTGGGCGTATCTGCGGCTGATGGGGGCCGACGGGCTGGTGCGGGCGACCGGGGCGGCGGTGCTGGCGGCCAACTATGTGGCGGCGCGGCTGCGGCCGCGTTTTCCGGTGCTGTACGCCGGCAACAAGGGTCTGGTGGCGCACGAGTGTGTGCTGGATCTGCGGGCGTTGACCCGGGCGACCGGGGTGACCGTCGAGGATGTGGCGAAACGGTTGATCGACTACGGGTTCCACGCGCCGACGATGTCGTTCCCGGTGGCCGGCACGCTGATGGTGGAGCCGACCGAGAGTGAGGACCTGGCGGAACTGGACCGGTTCTGCGACGCGATGATCGCGATCAGGTCGGAGATCGACGACGTCGCGGCCGGCCGGTGGCCGGTGGCGGACAGCCCGCTGCGGCAGGCACCACACCCGGCGGCGCTGGTCACCGCCGACGAGTGGGCGCTGCCGTACCCGCGGTCGGTGGCGGCGTACCCGGCGGGGCCGGGGCAGCGGGCCGGGAAGTACTGGCCGCCGGTGCGGCGGGTCGACAGCGCCTACGGTGACCGGAATCTTGTGTGCGCGTGTCCTCCCCCGGAGGCGTTCGCCGCCGGCTGAGGACGGGTTCGGGTCGGCTCGACGGTGAGCCTGCGATGGGTCGCGGCCGGTCAGGCGGCGAGGGCGTGCCGGGCGGGGCCGCGGTGCGGGGCGATGCTGCTGCCGTCGGGAAGCAGCTCACCGGTGTCCTCGAAAACGATGACACCGTTGCAGAGCAGGCTCCAGCCCTGTTCGTGGAAGCAGGCGACGACGCGGGCCGCTTCCCGGTCGACGGCGTCAGCCGAGGGACAGATCGGTTGGTGCTGGCACATCGGGATCTCCGGGAGCTGTGGGGGGTGCTGTGTCATGGTTCACATGACCAGTGATGAACGTTACCAAGCCGAACGACACCATTCCGGGCAGGTGACGGCCTGCGGGACCAAGAATCCCCCCTTCGGCCGATGCATGTCGGACCGGTCGGCGTGGAAACGCTCCCACACATCCTAGGCCCCGGCCGCCACCCGCACCGGCCACCGGCCCGCCCCGGGTAACCTGACCGCCATGACCATGCGCCCGATCCGGATCATCGGCGACGCCGTACTGCGCACCCCCGCCGAACCGGTCACCGACTTCGACCGCACCCTGCGCGCACTGGTCACCGACCTGATGGACACCCTGCTCGGCGCCCCCGGCCGCGCCGGCGTCGCCGCCCCGCAGATCGGCGTCAGCGCCCGCGTGTTCGTCTACGACGCCGACGGCCACCGCGGCCACGTCGTCAACCCCCGACTGGAACCACCCGCCGGCAACCTGTCACCCGACGACACCGACACCGACGACGAAGGCTGCCTGTCCATCCCCGGCCTGTACTTCCCGACCACCCGCGCCCGCCGCGCCACCGTCCACGGCGTCGACCAGCACGGCCGACCCGTCACCGTCACCGGCAGCGGATTCCTCGCCCGCGCCCTGCAACACGAGACCGACCACCTCGACGGCCGCCTCTACGTCGACACCCTGCGCGGCGACACCCGCCGCCGGGCGCTGCGCGAAATCCGCGCCGCCCGCTGGGCCCGCAACTGACCCTCGCCCCGACCCCGACGCGACCGGCCGGGCCTTCTCACACCACCACCATCCGCGGGTACGGATGCCGCAGAAAATCATGATGCGAGATGTCCCACCCGTACGCGCCGGCCCGGCCGAACACCACCACATCACCCACCCGTAGCCGCCCCACCACCTGCCCCCGGCACAGCACGTCGCGCGGCGTACACAACTCACCCGCCACATCCACCTCCGCTGCCGCCACCTGCGGCCGGGCGAACGGATACGGCCACCGGTCCACCGGCACCACCCCGAACGGATGGTCGTACCCCCACGCCGCCGGCAACCGAAAATGGTGCGTACCACCCCGCACCACCGCGAACCACCGGCCCTGCGTCCGCTTCAGATCCACCACCTGCGTCACATACCAGCCGGCGTCCGCCACCAGCAGCCGGCCCGGCTCGAACACCAGCCGCACCCCCGAGGGCACCGCCAACCCCGCCAACCCGGCCCGCAACGCCACCAGATCGAACCGCCGCCCACCCCGGTAGTCCACCCCGAAGCCACCGCCCACGTTCACGTACTCCAACCCCACCCCCCACCGCCGCGCCGCCGCCACCGCCCAGCCCACCGCATCCACCACGAACCCCGCATGCGCCACCGCGTCCACGTTGTTCGACACCGCGTGCAGGCTGAACCCCACCAGCCGCACGCCCGGCAACCCCGCCGCCACCTGCACCACCGCACCCAGATCGGCCTCGTCCACCCCGAACTGCGTCGCCGCCCCCGCCATCCGGTGACTACCCGCCAACCCGCCACCCGGCCGGTTCACCCGCAGCGCCGCCACCGCCGGCACCCCCGCCGCCCGCGCCACCAGATCCAGCCGGCGCAACTCGAACCCACTCTCCACGTTCACCACCGCACCCGCCGCCACCGCCGCCGCCAACTGCCCGTCCGTCTTCGCCGGCCCACCGAACACCACCTGCCCGGCACCCGCCGCCACCGCCGCCGCCAACTCACCACCCGACGCCACCTCCACCCCGTCCACCGCCGCCGCCAACTCCGCCACCACCGCCGGATGCCCGTTCGCCTTCATCGCGTACAGCAACACCGCACCCGCCGGCAACGCCGCCCGCACCCGCGCCGCCACCGACCGCAACACCGCCCGGTCGTACACGTACGCACACACCGGCTCGTCACCGGCGGCCAACTCCGCCACCACCGCCGCCACCCGCGGCGGCACCACCACACCCGTCACCGCGCCCCCTCCGGCGGACCACCATCGAACCCGGCCGCACCCAACGGATTACGCACCGGCACATACACGTCCCCGGCACCGGTCAACCGCATCCGCACCAACGCCTTGTGCGCCACCATCGGCGCCGTCCACGCCCGATGATCATCAGCCGCCCACCCAGCGGCGACCCCACCCGCCGACCGCAACCCGTCATACACCTCGTCCACCACCTCCCGCACCACCCGCCACGCCGCCGCCTCGTCGACCCCCCACCCGGACACCAACCCCAGCACCACCTCACCCAGATGCGCCTGCAACGCCGTGTACCCCAACTTCGCCCGCATCACCGCCGCGTCGTCGGTACCCACCACCGAACCCGCCGCCAACCCCACCTCGACCCCCGCCGCCGCCAACCGCGGCAACAACAACCGCAGACCCGCGAAATCCCGCACCACCAACCGGAACGGCACCCCGCCCCGGAACGTCGGCAGACAGTTCTGCAGATGCGCCTCCAACGCCACCCCGAACCGACTAGCCAACCGCAGCAACGGCGGCAACACCACCCGCGCGTACGCCCCCAGGAACCCCAACCCGGCCGCCGCCCCCACCAGCCCCCGCACCCCACCGAAATCCGCCACCCGCCGCCCCAACTGCGCCGCCGTCACCAACGCCACCCCCGGCACCGCCACCTCACCCGGCGCCAACCGCCCCGCCAACCCGTCCCGCACGATCACCGACATGTCCCGCCCCGACCCCACCCGCACCGCCGACCCCGCCACCTCCGGCAGCAACACCAGCCGCCGCGCCGCCACCTCGTCGGCCGCCACCAACGACGCCAACACCGTCGACAACGCCGGACCGTTACGCACACTCGCCACCGAGATCGTCCGCCGCGTCGACGTCACCTGAATATCCACCGACACCTTCAGATACCGCCGCGAACCGTCCCGCCCCGCCGGCAGCAGCACCGTACGCACCGCCGCCGTCGGCACCGCCGGCACCACCCCCGGCAACAACCGCACCACCCCCCGATCCAGCAGATCCGCGTACCGCGACGACACCACCGACCGTTGCCACACATGCACCGGCTGCACCACCCAGCCCGGCGGCGCCACCGGCACCTGCGGATACCAACGCGCCAACTCCGCCGCCACATCCGCACCCACATGCAGATCCCGGCGCACCGCCACGAACCCGACCCCCGTCGCCGGCGACTCCACATCGTGCGCCACCACATCCGCCACCGACCACCCCAACCGGGTCCGCCCACACGGATGCAGGTTGTGCCCCGCCACCGCCAGCCGCTCAGCCCACACCCCCCACCCGTCCGGATCATCCGGACCCCACGCCGGATGAGGCCGCGCCGCCGCCACGGCCAGATTCACCACCGCGTCGGTCAACTCCACCGCCAACGCCCACCCCCGCCGCCGCGCCAACACCGACACCGGCAACACCGCCAACGGATCCGGCACCGACCCCGCGTCGGCCACGAACCGGTCGAACCCGTGCCACCGACCCGCACCCCGCCACGACCGGCGCACCCCACCCACATCCTCCCGGCACAACGCGTCCACCAACCGCCCACCGACCACCCCCGCCGCCCACGGCACCGCCTCCCGGAACCCCGCCACCAGCTCCGGCGCCACCCGCCCCAACCCGGCCACGGCCGACGCCACCGCCGCGTCCACCCCGACCACACCCAACCCGCAACCACACGACCGGCCCCCGGACAGCACCCCCACCGCCGACCCGGCCCCGCTCACCACGCACCCGCCAACGGACTCGTCACCCACGCCCACCGCGGCGTCAACGGATCCGACGCCAACCGCATCGACAACGTCGCCTTCACCGGCCACCGCCCACCCAGCACCGCCGCCGCCACCGACCCCCGCACCGCCGACGGCAACCCCGCCACCACATCCCGCGCCACCACCGCCACCGCCCGCCACAACACCTGCGGCTCCACCCCGAACTCCCGGGCCAGCACCGCCACCGGCTCACCCAACGCAGTCCCCACCGCCGCCACCGCCGTCACCGCCACCTCCGCCGGATCCTCGGCCACCACATCGCCGTACACCACCGGCACCGGCACACCCGCCCCAGCCAGCCGCCGCACATCCAACCGCACCCCACCCACGTCCCGGTACCACACCCGCACCAGCCTCCCACCGCGCCACACCAGCAGGACGTTCTGCCCGTGCGCCTCCAGCCCTACCCCCCGACCCAGCAACTCCACCACCGGCCCCAGCACCACCCGCGCCAACCGCGACACGAACGCCACCGGATCACCGCCGTACCCCGCCCGCACCAGACCCGCCACCACCGACGGACCACCCGGCACCCCCACCGGCGCAGCCAACGCCGCCACCGGCATCACCTGCACCCCCGGTCCCACCCGCGGCACCCGCCGCCGCACCACCGCCAACGACCGACACAACCCCCCGTCGACCACCACCGCCCCCGCAGCCACCTCCGGCAACACCCACAACCCCGGCACCCGCCGCGCCAACCGCGCCACCAACGCCGTCACCACCGGACCGTTACGCACCGCCGCCTCCGACACCGTCCGCACCGCACTGGTCATCTGCACATCCACCGCCGTCTTCCACTGCCAACCCCCGCCCGACGCCACCGTCCGCAACGACAACAACGGCCGCACCCGCACCACCCGGCCGGTACGCCGCAACCACCCGTACCCGCCCAGCACATGATCCCGCTGCCACGGATGCACCGGCAGCAGCGGCGGCAACCCCGCACCCGAACTCACCCACCGGTCACCCGGCACCGCCACCAACTCCAACTCCACCACCGGCCGATGCTCCGGCGCGTACGCCAGCACCTCCTCCGTCGACATCCCCACCCGGGTCCGGCAGCCCGGATGCACCGGATGCCCGTCCACCACCACCTGCTCCCACCCGAGCGCCGACCGGACCAGACCCCCGCCACCACCCGCCACCGCCCGCGCACCCCGCGCCAACGCCAGATTCGCCACGCTGTTCGCCAGCTCACCGGCGACCGCCCCGCAACCGGGCAACCCCAGCACCGACAACAACTCCGCCGGGTCCGCCACCGCCCGGTCACCCGCCGGGTCCGCCACCGACACCCGCAGCCCCGGGCCCGCCGCCGCGAACAACTCCGCCGCCGACGCCGGCCCCACCACCCGCCGCCCGTCGACCAACCCCAGCACCAGGCGGCCGTCGACCACCCGACGGTCCGTCACCTGCGGCACCGGTTCACGCCCCAACGCACCCCACAACCGCGCCAGCACCGCCGCCCGCGCCCCCGGCACCGCCGCTGCCACCGCGTCCACCAGCTCCGGCCGGCACCGCCGCACCGCCGTCACCGTCGCTGCCACGTCCGGACACTCCACCGACGACACCGCACCTCCCACGGACCTCGGCCTCCGCCCACCAGCCAACCGACCCACCACCGGCAGGCCTCATCGGCCCCGACGCCGCCGCAGCCACACCCCGCACCAGCCCACCGCCAGGAACACCAGAGCGCTACAGCACAACGCCTTCACCACCATCCCGCCACCCTGCCACACCACCCACACCCCGTAAGGTGCCCATGTGCGGATGGCCACCTACAACCTGCTGCACGGACGGTCACCCCACGACGGGCACGTCGACCCCGACCGGATCACCGCCACCATCGCCGGCCTCGACGCCGACATCTGCGCCCTGCAGGAAGTCGACCACGCCCAACCCCGCAGCGGTCACCTCGACCTGACCGCGCTGGCCGCCGCCGCGCTCACCGCCGGCACCCACCGGTTCGCCGCCGCCCTCGTCGGCACCCCCGGCACCACCTACCGGGTGCCCCGTCACGACCACGACGGACACGACGAACCCCGCTACGGCGTCAGCCTGATCAGCCGGTACCCGGCCCGGCACTGGCGAGCCGTCCGCCTCGCCCCGGCCCCCGTACCCGCACCGGTCGCCGTCGGCGGCCCCGGCCCCCGGCTGCTGCTCCTGCGCGACGAACCACGGGTGCTGCTCGCCGCCGTCCTCGACACCCCGCACGGCCCCGTCACCGTCGCCGCCACCCACCTGTCGTTCGTCCCCGGCTGGAACCTGCGCCAGCTGCGGATCGTCACCCGCGCCCTGCGGGCCATGCCGCCGCCGCGGCTCCTCCTCGGAGACCTCAACATGCCGGCCGGTGTGGCGGCGGCGGCCACCGGATGGCGGCCGCTGGGCCGGCTGCCCACCTACCCGGCCGCCCGACCCCGGATCCAACTCGACCACATCCTGCTCGACCCGCGTGACGCGCCGCCCGCGCTGACCGACGTGACCGCCGTCACCGCCCCGGACGTCGCCGTTTCCGACCACCGCCCGCTGACCGTCACCGTCTCGACCGCCACCCGGTAGCCGCGCTGGCCCCGAACCGGTCGGGGGGCCAGCGCGGCTACCGGCCCGACCAGCCCCGGTTCAGGCAGGCCCGACGACTTGGCGCAGCGACCGGTTCGACCGGTTGGCCCGCACCGCCGCCCGCTGCTGGTCGGCCGTCACCTCGATGTAGTTCTGGCTGGCCGTGAGGCTCGCATGCCCCAGCAGCCGCATGATCTCGGCGGCGTTCGCCCCGTCCTCGGCCAACCGGGTGGCGAACGTGTGTCGCAGCGCGTGCAGCTGCGCACCCCGCGGCACCCGCTCGGTGATCCCGGCCCGCCGGAAACACGACCGCACCAGGTACTGCAGGCCGCCGCGCCGCAGGGCGGCACCGTGCCGGTCGACCAGCAGCGGACCTCCGGGGCGTACCGACCGGGGGCCGAACCGTCGTCGCCGGCTGGCCAGGTAGCCGTCGACGACGACGTCGACGGCCGACTCCACCGGGACGGTCCGCAGCCGGCCGCCCTTGCCGGCCACCTCGATCCGGCGTTCACCGGGACGTCCCGCGACCGAGCCGACCCGCAGACCGAGCAGCTCGCCGAGCCGCAGACCGGCGCACAGCGCCAAGGCGACCACCAGCAGGTCGCGCTCTGGCCACGGGTCGCGTTGGCGGGGGTC
This sequence comes from Micromonospora sp. LOL_021, assembly GCF_048060215.1. Classification (NCBI taxonomy): domain Bacteria; kingdom Bacillati; phylum Actinomycetota; class Actinomycetes; order Micromonosporales; family Micromonosporaceae; genus Micromonospora; species Micromonospora sp. LOL_021. Next base: position 82,333 of record NZ_JBHMIN010000010.1, read on the forward strand.
GGTCCGCGCGGCGGCGGCCAGCAGTGTCTCGGGTGTCTCCTCGCCCCGCAGCGGCTTCGGTAGTGGCACCGGGGCCCGGGGGCGGCCCACGGCGGGCATCGGGTTCCCGGCGGCGATGCCGTCGGCGACCAGGAAGTTGAACCACGAGTTCCACGTCGACCAGGCCCGGTGTACCGATGCGGGGGAGCGGGGGGCCGCGAACCGGGCGAAGGCGGCGCGGAGCCGTCGTTGGTCCAGTGCGTCCAGCGGTACGTCGGTCCAGGGCAGGGGAGTCGGCTCGGTGGAGTCGCCGATGAGGCGGAGGACGGCGACGAGGTCCCGGCGGTAGGCGTCCAGGGTGTGCGGGGAGGGTTTGCGGGAGGCGCGGTCAGCGAGGAAGTCCTCGACGAGCCGTACCGCCACCAGATCCACAAATTGGTGCATAAGGGATATTATGCATGTTTCTCGGATAGCCGCCAGAGCCGACCAGAGTGGATCCGAACCGGCAGGGGAGGTCGACCGGGGCGGGGATCGCGTTCCGGCCGCCGTCGATGCCCGCCGCCGCTGCGACGCTGGAAGCGGACAGGTCACCGACGGCTCGTGGCCGCGCTGGGAAGTGAACGCCGCCCGGTGATCGGGGCGCGGGGAAGTACGCGGCGTCCGACCCGGTGAGCTCACGTCAGGCCAGCCGAGCCGGCCAGTCGCCTCCATCAAACCTCTAATTGACATAATGTGAATTATCGACCCGGCTACGAAGAGGTTCTGTGGTCCGTGTCCTGCGACGCAGGCCCAGGTTTCGTCCCGCACGCCTGCCCGGTGCCGGCGCTCGACGGTGCGTCGACTCACAGTCCGCCGGCGACGCGGATCACCGTCCCGGTGGTGTACGACGCCTCGTCGCTGAGCAGCCAGGCGACGGCGCCGGCAATCTCCGCTGGCCGCCCCGCCCGGCGCAACGGCACCGTCGGCGCGATCCGGGCCGGTCGGTTCGGTTCGCCGGACAGGGCGTGGATGTCAGTCCAGACCGTGCCCGGCGCGACGCCGTTGACCCGGATGCCGCGGGGTCCGAGTTCCTTGGCCAGGCCGACGGTCAACGTGTCGGTGGCGGCCTTGACGGCGGCGTAGTGCACGTACTCGCCGGGACTGCCGAGGGTGGCGGCGGCCGACGACACGTTGACGATGGCGCTGCCGGCGGACATCCGCCGGGCGGCCTGCTGGGCGCAGAGGACGTAGCCGACGAGGTTGACGTCGACGACCCGGCGCAGGTCGTCGACGGTGAGGTCGACGAAGGGTCCGATCCGGCTGGTGACGCCGGCGTTGTTGACCAGTCCGGTGACCGGTCCGAGTTCGGCGGCGTCGTCGAACAGGGCGGTGACGGCGTCGGGATCGGTGGTGTCGACGGCGACGGTGACGGCACGGCGGCCGAGCGCGTGGACGTGGTGGCGTACCGCCTCGGCGGCATCGGCGTCGGACCGGTAGCCGATGACGAGGTCGTGTCCGGCGGCGGCGAGTCGGCGTACGGTCGCGGCGCCGATCCCCCGACTGCCGCCGGTGACCACGGTGACCGGTGTCATCCGGCGCTCCTCTCCCCTGCTGCGTCGTGTCCGGGCCCGCCGATGACGTTACCGGCGGCGGTGGCGGGCAATAGACACGGTGTGGCGGGTTCGCGGGCGTTGGTGCTGGGCAGCGGCGGGGTGACCGGGGTGGCCTGGCAGATCGGGGTGTTGTCCGGGCTGGCGCGGGCCGGGGTCGAGCTGGGCGGGGCCGATCTGGTGATCGGGACGTCGGCCGGTGCGGTGGTGGGCGCGCAGTTGTGTTCCGGCGCGGACCCGGCGCGACTGTACGCGGGGCAGCTGGTTCCGGGTGAGTCGTCGTCGGACCGGATGGGGCCGGGCGCGGTGTCGTGTCTGTTGTGGTCGGCGGTGGCTGCCCGGGACGGCCGGCGGGCGCGGGCGAGGATCGGCCGGTACGCGGTGTCGGCGGCCGGGTCGGGAGTGTCGCGGCGGCCGGTGTTCGAGGAGGCGTTGCCGTCGTGGTCGTGGCCGCGGCGGCGGTTGTGGGTGACGGCGGTGGACGCGGACTCGGGGGATTTCGTGGTGTTCGGCGGCCCGGGACGCGGGGCGGATCTGGTGGACGCGGTGTCGGCGAGTTGCGCGGTGCCGGGGGTGTGGCCGCCGGTGCGTATCGGTGGTCGGCGGTTCGTCGACGGTGGGATGCGGTCGGCGACGAACGCGGACCTGGCGGCCGGGTTCGCGTCGGTGGTGGTGCTGGCGCCGATCAGTTGGGGGCTGGGTCATCTGCGGCCGGTGTCACGGCAGGTGGCGGCGTTGTCGGCGGATGTGGTGGTGGTGTCGCCGGACCGGTGGGCGCGGCGGGCAATCGGGCGGCGGCTGCTGGATCCGGCGCGACGGCCGGGGGCGGCGCGGGCCGGGTACCGGCAGGGTCTGCTGGTGGCTGACCGGGTGCGTGGCGTGTGGGGTGGTGTCGCCGGGTCGGGGTGATCGTGGGTGGTGGGGTCGCGGTCGACGGTGTCGGCGGTGGCTGGTAGGAAGGTCAGCACTCAAACAGGTGTACGGAAAGGGTGTCATGGCTGCCGCGGGTGCTGTTGCGGGTGGGTTGTCGGAAGAGGAGCTGGGGGTGATCCGGGAGGCGGTGTCCGCCGGCCGTAAGCCGAAGGTGATGTTCACCGAGTCGGCGGGGCAGATCGCCGGTCAGGTCGGTCAGGTGGTGGGTCTGGGTGACCCGGCGGTGTCCGACGAGTGGGTGGTGGTGCGGTTCGGTCGTGACGAGTTGCCGTTCTCCCCCGCTGATCTGGTGGTGGCGCCGCGGGGCGCGTCGGGTCGGCGGGCGGAGCCGAAACCGGAACCGGTGGAGCCGGTGGCGGAGCCGGAGTTCAAGTTGGGTGAGCCGCCGGTGGTGCCGGTGGCGCGTCGGGAGGACACGGAGGGGTCCACGGTGGATGCTGGTGCGGAGAAGCCGGTGCGGCGGGCGGCGAAGGCCGCCAAGCCGAAGGCGCCGGCCGGGTTGACGGTGACGTTGGCGTACACCGACGGCGAGTGGACGGTTGCGGCGACGCAGGGGGCGAAGGCGTTGGCGAAGCCGTACGTGGTCCGGCCGGCCGAGGCGTTGAAGATGGTGGCGTTGGTGGACGTGCCGGGTGTCCATGAGGCGGTGGAGCAGATCCTGGCGGCGGAGCGGGCCGAGGCGCAGCGGCAGGCGGAGAAGTTGCGGGCGGAGCTGGCTGAGGTGGAGGCACGGTTGGCGGAGTTGCCGGAGGTCGGTTGACGCCCGCCGCGTACCGTCGGTGCCCGCTCGACACAGCGGATGGTCCAGCAGGCATCGACGGTGCGCGGCGGCTTCGCCGGCGACGGGGCGACGTGGCGCGGGTCAGTGGCTGGGTTGGTCGGTGACGCTGACGCGGCGGCGAAAGATCCAGTAGGTCCAGCCCTGGTAGAGCAGGACGACGGGGGTGAGCGCGGCGGCGACCCAGGTCATGATGGTCAGGGTGTAGGGGGTGGATGCGGCGTTGGTGGTGGTGAGGGTGCCGGCGGGGTCGGTGGTGGACGGTAGGACGGTCGGGAACAGGGTGGCGAACAGGGCGGCGACGGCGAGGCCGATGGCGGTGGCGGTGCCGGTGAAGGCCCAGCCTTCGCGGCGTACCTGATTGGCGGCCAGTCCGGCGACGAGGGCGAGCGCCGCGGTGACGGCGAGGGCGACGGCGGTGGGGTTGGCGCGGATGGTGAGGGTCCAGGCGAGGAAGGTGCCGGCGAGGGCGACGGCGGCCAGGCCGGTCCAGCCGGCGACGCGGCGGGCGCGGTGGCGCAGTTCGTCGGTGGTCTTGAGGGCGAGGAAGACGGCGCCGTGGGTGATGAACAGTGCGGTGGTGGTGGCGCCGCCGAGCAGGGCGTACGGGGTGAGCAGGGTGAGCAGGGTGCCGGTGTATTCGTGGTCGGCGTCCAGTGGCACGCCGGCGACGATGTTGGCGAAGGCGACGCCCCAGAGTGCGGCGGGGATGACGGAGCCGGCGAGGATGGCGTTGTCCCAGCGGGTACGCCACTGGGTTTCGGGGCGTTTGTCGCGGTATTCGAGGGCGACGCCGCGCAGGATGAGGGCGATGAGGATGAGCAGCAGCGGTAGGTAGAAGCCGGAGAAGAGGGTGGCGTACCACTCGGGGAAGGCGGCGAACATGGCGCCGCCTGCGGTGATGAGCCAGACCTCGTTGCCGTCCCAGACGGGTCCGATGGTGCTCAGCGCGGCGCGTCGTTCGGGTTCGGTGCGGCCGATGAGGCGGGCGAGGACGCCGACGCCGAAGTCGAATCCTTCGAGGATGAAGTAGCCGGTGAACAGGACGGCGATGAGCCCGAACCAGACGGTGGTGAGTTCCACGAGGGGTCTCCGGTTGGTGGTCAGTGGGTGGCGGCGAGGGGCCGGTCGGTGGTGGTGTCGTCGGTGTCGTCCGGTGGTGGGTCGGTGAGGTCGGGTAGGCCGTTGCGGGCGTAGCGGATGAGGAGTTTGACTTCGATGACGGCCAGGGCGGCGTAGATGAGGGTGAAGGCGGTGAAGGAGGTGACGACTTCGGTGAGGGAGACGCTGCGGCTGACGCCGTCGCGGGTGAGCATTTCGCCGAAGACGATCCAGGGCTGGCGGCCCGTTTCGGTGAAGATCCAGCCGAAGGTGTTGGCCAGTAGGGGTAGGACGGGCAGGGTGAGGCTGGCGCGCAGCAGCCAGCGGCCGGTGGGGGTGCGGCCGCGGCGGGTGGCCCAGAGGGCCCAGAGGGCGATGGCGGCGGTGGCGAGGCCGAAGCCGATCATGAAGCGGAAGCTCCAGTAGGTGACGGGGATGATCGGGGTGTAGCTGCCGGGGCCGTACTGGGCGGCGTACTGGGCCTGCAGGTCGTTGATGCCGTGGACTTCGCCGGTGGGGTCGCCGGTGGACAGCCAGGACAGCAGGTACGGGATCTTGAGAGTCCAGATTTCGCGGCTGCCGTCGAGGGTGCCGACGGTGACGACGGAGAAGGCCGCGGGGCTTTCGGTGGTGTAGAGGGCTTCGGCGGCGGCCATCTTCATGGGCTGGACCTGGGTCATGATCTTGCCTTGGATGTCGCCGGTGCCGATGACGGCGGCGGTGGCGAGCAGGGTGGTCCAGGCGCCGAGTTTGCTGGCGGTGCGGAAGGCGGGGGTGTCGGGGCCGTCGGGGTGGCGGACGAGGTGCCAGATGGCGACGGCGAGGACGAGGGCGCCGGCGACCATGAAGCAGCCGGCGAGGGTGTGCGGGAAGGTGATGAGGGTGACCTTGTTGGTGAGTACGGCGATGAAGTCGGTGAGTTCGGCGCGGCCGGTGTCAGGGTTGATGCGGTAGCCGACGGGGTTCTGCATCCAGGAGTTGGCGGCGAGGATGAACCAGGCGCTGATGATGCTGCCGAACGAGGCGAGCCAGATGGTGGCGAGGTGCAGTGCCTTGGGGAGTCTCCCCCAGCCGAATATCCAGAGTCCGAGGAAGGTGGATTCGAGGAAGAAGGCGAGGAGGGCTTCGATGGCGAGTGGTACGCCGAAGATGTCGCCGACGAAGCGGGAGTAGTCGCTCCAGTTCATGCCGAATTGAAATTCCTGCACGATGCCGGTGACGATGCCCATGGCGAAGTTGATGAGGAAGAGTTTTCCGTAGAACTTGGTGAGTTTGAGGTAGCGGTCGTCGCCGGTGCGGTGCCAGGCGGTCTGCAGGATGGCGACGAGGAGGCTGAGGCCGATGGTGAGTGGGACGAACAGGAAGTGGTAGACGGTGGTGACACCGAACTGCCAGCGGGCTATGTCGAGCGCGTCCACGGCTCCCCCATCTAGCTACTACGAAGCGTAGTACATACTACAACCTGTCGTTTTGGCGGCCAGGGTCGGAGGTCCCCTCTCCCCCGGGACGTCCGTCCCCCCGCCCGCGCCGGTGTCCCCGAACAGCGGGACCCACCGGCGCGCCCCGCTGTGCGACGATCGACGGTCGATGGACGACACCGCTGCCTCACCGCCCCGCTGGCGGGCCCCGCTGCTGTGGCGGGTGCTGCAGGTCACCGCCCGGCTGGTCGTCGCGCTGGTCGCCCGGCTACGGGTCAGCGGCGACGTTCCCGACGAGGTACGCGACGGCCCGCTGATCCTGGCCGCGAACCACATCAGCCCGTTCGATCCGGTCGTGCTGGCCGCCGCCTGCCAGGCGCGGCGGGTCGCGCCCCGGGTGCTGGCCACCGGCGGGTTGTTCCGGGCGCCACTGGTCGGCGCGGTGATGCGCCGGGCCGGGCACATCCGGGTGGACCGGCGGACCAGCACGGTCGCCGAGGCGTTGGGGTCGGCCGCGCGTGCGGTGGCCGACGGTTCGGTGGTCCTGGTGTACCCGGAGGGGCGGATCGGGCTGGACCCGCAGATGTGGCCGGAGCGCGGCAAGACCGGCACCGCCCGGCTCGCGTTGGCCAGCGGCGCGGTGGTGGTGCCGGTGGCGCAGTGGGGGGCGCACGCGGTGCTGCCGTGGGCGGCACCCCGTGGCCTGGGCCGGGCGGTGCTGCGGTCGATGCTGCGCCGTCCGGTGGTCACGGTCCGGTTCGGACCGCCGGTGGACCTGTCCGGGATCGACCCGGCCCGCCCGGGTGCCGCGCAGCGGGCGACGGTGCGGATCGTGGACGCGATCACCGACACCCTGGCCGGGTTGCGGCCCGACGAGCCGGCGATGCCCCGGCATGTCGACCCCACCCGGCCGGTGGACCTGAGCCGGCGGCACCGGCGCGGCCGGGGCGCCGTGGTACCGGACGCGGCGACCGCCGACGTGCTGGCCGACGACGATGCCGACCAGGCCGACCCGGCTCCGGACGCGACCTGACCGCGGATGTGACCGGGCGTGAACGCCCCGCGCCGGCTCAGGGTGCCGGTCGTTGCCGCAGGTAGGCGAGGACGGCCTCGCGGGTGGTGCGGACCCCGAGGGCGGCGCGGGCCTGGGCGATGCGCCGGTTCGCGGTACGCAGCGACAGGAACTCGGCCGCTGCGGCGGCGGCGATGGTCTCGCCGTTGGCGAGCCGTTCCAGCAGGGCCCGCTGCTCGGGTACGAGGGTGACGGTGTCGGTGGCTGCCGCATCCGGCGGGTCGGCCTCGGCGTGGCGCAGCACCGGGCCGAGGCGGGACAGGTCGTCGACCAGGGCGCGGCCGAGGTCACCGGCCGGGTCGCAAATGGCGACGACGGCGGCGCCCCGGGCGGCGGCGAGGACCACCAGGGCGACGGTGTCGGTGTCCGGGACCCGCCCGTACAGGGCGAGCCGGGCGGTGGTGAGGTCCCAGGTCGGGTCGGTGACGGCGAACCCTTCCCGGGTGGTCCAGCCGTCGCGGGTCAGTCGGCGCAGCACCGTGGTGGCGTCGGCGGCGCTGTCGAGGACGTAGCGCGGCGGGTCGCTCATCGGTCGGGCTCCATGGCCAGGGCCGCGGCCTCGGTGCGGGTGCGGGCACCGAGTTTACGCATTCCGGCGCGGACGTGGGTTTCCACGGTTTCGGTGGAGATGCCGAGTTGGTTGGCGATCCGGCGGGTGGGTTCGCCTTGGGCGACCAGCCGCAGCACGTCGCGTTCCCGCACGGTGAGCAGGTCGCCGCTGCGGGGGCCGCGTTCGTCGCGGCGGACCGCGTGCCGGCGCAGGGCGCGACGGACCCGGCCGAGCAGGACGACCAGTCCGGCGTGGTCGGCGAGGGACTCGGCGGCCAGCAGGGCGGGCACCGCCTGAGCGGGGTCGGGTTCGTGCAGGCCATGGGCGAGCAGGCAGCGGACCTGCTCGCGGACGGCGACGTCGCGCCAGGTGTCGGCGGCGTGGGCGAACTGCCGTGGGTCGCCGGCGGTCCACGCGGTGACGGTGGCCGCGGCCGGCGGCGGCAACGCCGCCGCCGGAGTGCCGTCCGGCAGGGTGGCGGGTCCGGCGCCGTCGTGCGCGGCCCAGTGGGCGGTGATCCGCCGCAGCCCGTCGACCAGCGGCGGTACGGGGGCGTGGGGTGCCCCGGTGGTGGCCTGGTCCGGTTGGCCGTCGAGCCAGGCGGCTTCCCGGGCCACCCAGTCCAGCACGGCGGTGGTGGTGCTGGGGATGCCGGGGGCACCGGTGAGCCGGGCGCGGGCCGGGGCGAGCAGGCCGCCGTCGGCTTCGAGCAGGCCGGCGGCGGCGACGGCGTAGTCGCGGGCGGCGGCCGGCAGGGTGCGGTCGGTCAGGTCGACGGCGGCGCGCAGCAGGTCGTCGCCGACCGCCGGTGGCAGCCCGGCATCGTCTCCGGGCTGCGGGGCGACGGCTGGACCGGTGCCGTCGGCGGTCGGGCTCGGGGGCGGTCCGGTCGGGTCGCCGCGCAGGGCGAGGCACCACAGCCGGGCGGCGGTGAACCGGACCTGCCAGCTGTAGGCGAGGTCGGCGGCGCAGGCGGCAGCCGCCGCCTGCGCCGTCTGCGCGGCCTCGGTGAGTCGCCCGTCACCGGCGAGGGTCTGCACCAGATGCCAGGCGGTCCACCGGGCGGTGAGCAGGTCACCGGCGGCGCCGGCGGCCGCTGCGGTGCCGGCGAGGGCGTACTCCCAGCCGGGTCGGCGTCCGGCGGCGGCGGTGGCGGCGAGTGCGGCACGTAGCCCCAGGTGGGCCGGTTCGGGTCCGTGCCGGCGGGTGATCGTGGTGGCGCGGGCGGCGGCGGAGGTGGGGTCGGTGGCCAGGTCGGCGAGCAGCAGGACCCGGTCGCGGGCGGCGACCACCGGTGGTGGGGCGTCGTCGGGCACCGGCGCGGCGGGGGCGCGGGCGGCGGTCGGGTCGCCGGCCTGCAGTAGTGCCTCGGCGCGCAGCACGGCGGTGTCGGGGGTGGGCAGGGCGCCACCGGTGAGCAGGTCGGCGGCGCGGCGGGGCCGCCCGGCGGGCAGCGCGGCCGAAGCGGCGGCGCGGCGGACCGGTTCGGTGGCGTCGGGTTGCGCGCTGGCGAACAGCAGCAGCTCGGCGCGGGCGCCGCCGGTAGCGGCGGTGTCGGCGGCGGTGACCGCCCGCCGGTAGGCGGTGGTGGTGTCACCGGCGGCGGCGAGGTGCCGGGCGGCGGCCAGCGGGTCGGTGACGAGGTCGGCGAGGCGGCGGTGCAGGGCGCGGCGGGCCGGGTCGTCGAGCAGACCGGCGGCGACAGCGGCCTGGTACGGCGAGGTCGGGGTGACCAGTCCGTCGTCGGCGGTGTGGACCAGGGCGGCGGCGGCGAGTTCGGTGACGCCGTCGCCGAGCAGGGCCGCCGGGGCGCCGTGGCCGAGCAGGCCGAGGGCGGCCAGTGCGGTGCGGGCGGGGCGGGTGAGGGCGGCCAGTGCGGCGGCGACGGCGTAGCCGACCTGGTCGAGGTCGCCGCCGCCGGGGACGCCGGCGGTGGGTGGGGTGCCGGTACGGGCGGCGTGGCGGGCCAGGGCGGTGGCGGCGAGCGGGTTGCCGCCGGCGTGGCGGGCCACTGCGGCGACGGTGGTCGGGTCGAGTGCGGGTGCGGTGCGGCGGATCAGGTCGGCGAGGGTGTCCGGGTCGGGTGCCGGCACGGTCAGCCACAGGCCGGTGTCGCCGCGCAGCGGGTCGAGCGCGGCGTCGGGCAGCTGGTGCGGGGTGCGCAGGGCGGCGACGACCCGGCAGTGCCGGGCGACGCCGGGCAGGGCGGCGACGGTCGCCGGGTCGGCCCACTGCAGGTCGTCGAGGACGAGCAGGCCGTGGCGGACCCGGGAACGGACGGCTTCGGCGAGCAGCGCGGTGTCGTGGCCGGGCAGCCGTACCCGCAGGGCGTGGCTGAGGGGGAACGCCGGGACGTGGCCGAGGGCGGCGAGGCCGCCGCCGGTGTGGACGGGCCCGGTGGCTGCGGCGGCGACCCGGCGCAGCAGGGTGCTGCGTCCGCTGCCGGGTGGCCCGGTCAGGATGACGATCCCGGGGCGGGTCAGCCGTTGCGTGGCGGCTGCCACGGCGTCGGCGACGGTCCCGGTGGGGACGCTGCCGCCGGCGGTGGTGCCGTCGGGTCGGGTGCGGGCGGGGTGTCCGCCGGCTGGGTGCCGCACTTGTCCTCCTCCCCCGCTACGGCTCGTGGCCCCGCCGGGCGAGGTTGGCACGAACATGGGATCCTGCGCCGGTGAGGATATTCGTACGGTGGATGCCGGTGGTGGGCGCACCACCGGGTGCCGTGCTGTCGGGAGGACGACCAGCGAGATGAGTGTGTGCCGCCGTCGGATGCCCGTCGTCGCCGTTGACCGGGCGGCGGGGGGTCGGCCGTGAACGCCGGTCCGTTGAGTGGCCGGGTCGCCGCGTTGTGTGACGAAGTGGGTCCCCGGGTGAGCGCGGCCGCCGGCGGTGAGGTGCTGCGGGTGCGGCGGCGGCTGGACGAGCCGCTGCGGGTGGCGATCGCCGGCCGGTTGAAGGCCGGCAAGTCGACGCTGGTCAACGCGTTGATCGGGCGGCGGGTGGCGCCGACGGAGGTGGGTGAGTGCACCCGGGTGGTGACCCAGTTCCGGTACGGCACGGCCGACCGGGTCGACGTGGTACGCCGGGACGGCGCCCGGGTGAGTCTGCCGCTGGACGCGACTGGGGTGATTCCGCAGCGGCTGGGGGTGCCGCGGGCGCAGGTCGCGTTCGTCGACGTCACGTTGACCAGTGACCGGCTGCGGGAAATGACGGTGATCGACACGCCGGGGTTGTCGTCGACCAGCGCCGGGGTGAGCGAGTCGGCGCGGCGGTTCCTGTTCGCCGGGCAGGCCGGCGCGCCGGGCGGTGACGGCGGCCCGGTGGTGGACGACACGGCGCCGTTCGACGCCGGCATCGACGGTGACTCGGTCGGGGCGGTGTCCGGGGCCGAGGCGATCGTGTACGTGTTCACCCAGGCGGTCCGCGACGACGACGTGCGGGCGTTGGAGGCGTTCCGGTCGGTGTCGGCGCGGCTGTCGAGCAGTCCGATCAACTCGGTGGGCCTGTTCAACAAGGTCGACAAGTTGGTGGCCGGTGGGGCGGATCCGTGGCCGGTAGCGGCGCCGTTGTCGGCCGACCAGACCCGGGTGCTGCGGCGGGTGGTGTCCGATGTGGTGCCGACGGTGGGGCTGTTGGCGGAGACGACCGAGGCGGGCCGGTTGACGGCGGCCGACTGTGAGGCGCTGCGGACGTTGGCCGGGTTGCCGGCGGCGCAGCGGGCGGTTCTGCTGGCGTCGGTGGACCTGTTCGTGTCGCGGGAGGCTCCGGTGCCGCGTCAGCAGCGTGAGCGGCTGCTGGCGTTGCTGGACCTGTACGGGGTGGGGTTCGCGGTGGCGCAGCTGCAGGCGTCGCCGCAGTTGGCGTCGGGGGATCTGGTGCGGGCGTTGTACGCGGCGTCGGGGTTCGCGCGGCTGCGGCACACGTTGGACGAGGCGTTCCGGTGGCGTACCGATGCGATCAAGGCCGGGTGGGCGTTGTCGTGCCTGGAGAAGGTGGCCAGCCACACGGCGCATCCGGGTGACCGGGAGTTGCTGCGGGACGCGGTGGAGCGGCTGCTGCACCAGCCGGAGTACCACCGGCTGCGGCTGTTGGAGGTGGCGCAGCAGGTGACGACGGGCGCGGTGGAGTTGCCGGAGCCGATGGAGCGGGAGTTGACCCGGTTGGCGTTGTCGGCGGATCCGCGTTGGGTGCTGGAGCTGCCGGGCTCGGCGGCGCAGGAGTTGTCGGCGGCGGCGGTGGAGGCGGCGACCCGGTGGCGGGTGTTCGCGGTCGCCGGGGCGTCGCCGGCGCAGTCGCGGGTGGCGTTGGTCGCCCACCGTGGGTTTCATCTGCTGTCGCAGCAGGTGCGGGCGGTGTCGCGGTGAGCGGCGGCCCGGCGGCGTTGGGTGCGCTGCTGTCCGGGGCGGTCGACACGTGTCTCGGGTTCGTCCGCACCCTGGACTCGGAGGCGGCGGCGGAGATCGACGCGCAGCGGCGTCGGGAGGTGACCCGGCCGTCGGTGGTGGTCGTCGGTGAGACGAAGCGGGGCAAGAGTTCGCTGGTGAACGCGTTGATCGGGGTGACGGGTCTGTCGCCGGTGGACGCGGCGGTGGCGACGTCGGCGTACCTGGAGTTCGGTCACGGGGCGGCGACGTCGGCGCAGGCGTTCGTGCCGGGCCACGACGAGCCGGTGCCGGTGCCGGTGGACCGGCTGGCGGACTGGGCGACGGTGGCGGCGGCGCTGCCGGACGGGATGCGCCCGCCCCGGCGGATCGCGGTGACCTGCCCGGCGCCGCTGCTGCAGTATCTGACGTTGGTGGACACCCCGGGTGCCGGCGGGCTGGATCCGGCGCACACCGAGATCGCGTTGGACGCGGTGTCACGGGCGGCAGCCCTGCTGTTCGTGGTCGACGCGTCGACGCCGTTGACCCGGCCGGAGCTGGACTTCCTCATCGAGGCGAGCAAACGGGTCGACGTGGTGGTGTTCGCGTTGACGAAGGTCGACGCCTATCCGGGGTGGCGGACGATCCTGGCCGACAACCGGGCGCAGTTGCAGGCGCACGCGCCGAGGTTCGCGTCCGCCGCCTGGTTCCCGGTGTCGGCGCGGCTGGCCGAGTTGGCGTTGACGCTGCCGGCGGAGGCCGCCGGTGAGCTGGTCGACGAGTCGCGGGTGGCGCCGCTGCAGCACGCGTTGGTGGGGTTGGCCGGCAACGGGCATCTGCTGGCCCAGGCGAACGTGCTGCGGACGGTGCGCAGCGAACTGGTCCGGCTGGATCTGGCCGCCGGGGAGCGGGTCGCCGCCTGTGACCCGGATCCGGCGGAGGTGGAGCGGGCGAAGCGGGACCGGGCCGGGTTGGCGGCGCGGAAACGGACCGAGGCGCGGCAGTGGTCGCTGGCGTTGAACACGGAGACGCAGCGGGCCCGGGTGGAGGCGACGGGCCGGCTGCGGACTGCGGTCGGCGGGTTGCAGGAGCAGTTCCTGACCCGGATCGACGCGGCCCGCGGGGAGGCGTTGAAGGCTCTGCCGGCCGAGGTGGACCGGGCGTTGCACGCGTTGTCGCTGCAGTTGTCCTACGATCTGCGGTTCCGGTTCCACAAGGTCGCCGAGCGGACGTTGGCGCAGGTGTTCGCGCCGGCTGAGCTGCAGTTCGTCCTGCAGCGGATCAACGGCACGTTGCGGCACGCGTTGGCGACCCGGCCGCGCCGTGACGGCGGCGGCGGCGACAACGTGATGGTGGCGTTGTCGGCCGGTGGGATGGCGTTCATGGCCGGCCGGGGGGTCGCGGCGGGCGCGTCGGCGTTGGGCGCCGGGGCGTTGGTCGGCGGTGGGCTGCTGATCCCGGTCGCCGGTCTCGGTCTGGGGTTGGCCGCCGGCGCGTTCATCCTGTTCCGGCGGCGGGTCGCCAGCGACCGGCAGCAGGCCCGGGTGTGGCTGCGGGAGGTGCTCGGGGAGGCGCGGGCGGCGTTGACCGACGAGCTGGCGCAGCGGTTCACCGACCTGCAGTACGCGTTGACGGTGGCGTTGGACGACGCCGTGGAGCGGCGGTTGGCTCAGTTGGACGCGCACATCGCCGACATCGACGCGGCGTTGGCGCGGGACAAGGCGGACCGGGCGCGGCGACGGTCGGCCGCGCAGGCCCGCCGCGACGCCGTCCGGGCGCGGGTGAAGCAGGTCGACGAGGTGCTGGCCCGGGCCCGGGTGTTGACCCCGACAGCGGAGGCGGTGCCGCGATGACCAGCGAGTTCGGTGACTGGACCGGGGACGACCCGACCGGTGACGACGCCGACACCGCCGACCTGGGTGGTCCGGCCGACGACGGGTCGGGCGGCCCGGCCGTGGAAGGGTTCGGCGCCGCCGACCCGGTGGAAGGGTTTGGGGCGGCCGATCCGCCGGACGGCGACGACCTGACCGGAGACGGCGGGTACGGCGGGGGTGACGCGGTGCCGGCGTTGGGCTACGGCGACGACCTGTCCGGTGTGGAGCCGGTGGACGCCGGGTTCGGTGCGGCGCCGACGGAGGATCAGGGTTTCGGGGTAGCGGACCCGCTGCCCGGGGTCGACCCGGACGTGCCGGCGGGGGCCGACGGGTGGCCGGAGGCGCAGTTCCCGCCGCAACTGGACCCGGCGGGGGTGCCGACACCGGTCGACGGCTGGCCGTGGGCGGACCCACAGCTGCTCGGTGGCGGCGGCCCGGTGGGCGGGCCGGTGCCGCACGTCGACCCGGTCGACCCGGTCGACCTGGCCGGCTACGCGGGGGTGGACGCCGCCGGCGGCGGTGACCTGTGGGCGGCGTTGCTGGCCAGCGACGACCCGGCGACCGGCGCGCTGGCCCGGTTCTGGTCCGGAACCTGACCGGGCGGGATCAGGACACGGCCCGGTCCCGGAGCCGACCGACCGGGCGGCAGAGTCAGCGTGCCGCGGCCGGCGGTACGGCGCAGGCGGCGGTGCCACCGGGCAGCCGGTGCCGGTTGTCGGCGACCCACCGGTACACCGGCCAGGCCAGGGCGGTAACCGGCCGCAGCCCGAGGACGGCGCCGGCGGCCCGCCACAGCGGGTTGCTGGTACGCAGCAGCGCGGCGATCGCCGCCGGCCCGGCGGCCGAGCCGGCCGCGCCGGCCGGCACCCACTGCACGGCGGTCATCGCCTGGTCGCGGGTCAGCCCCAGCGCGGCCAGGTCGGTCCACTGCCACGGCACGACGGTGGCGTCGGTGGGCACCCGGCGTTCGATGAACCGGACGCACATGGTGCAGAACGCGCAGTCGCCGTCGTAGACGAAGGTGCCCGAGGGTGCGCTGGCGTCACTCATACGGTCATTGTCCCGCGTCGGCGCCAGCCGGTGCCACCGGATGTGTCCGATCCGGCGCCACTGGCGGCGGCCACGTCGACGCCAGCGCGGTGGGGCATCTGTCCTATGTGGGGTCGGTGGCCAGCTCGGCGAGCAGGTGGTTACGGGATCACCGGCGGTCCTAACGAGTCGTTGACCGACAAGATGAGCTTGCGGACCGGATGAGCAGGTGCCTGTCCGACGCAGCCTCGACCACCACAGCCACCGATCATCGGGTACGACGGCCCACTACCACCTACGTCGGGTCCGATCGCAGGTCGACGTCTGCGGCGAACGCCCCAACCGGCGGGGTAGCGCGAGATCAATTTATCGGCCCTGTCGATCAAAATTCAAAATCTCAGTTTAATGGTTTTTACGCTGCCATGAAATTGCCTGGAAAATTTTGACGCAGCGGCTCATCGACTCAGCTCAAGAGGCACCACTCGCAGGAAATCCCCACCTTGAGGTCAATGATCATAATGCGAAGCAGGTCATCTCAATGACATTGACTTTCCTTGTTCAGATCAATTTCATCGCCCACCGGTTGGCTGTGTGCGAGAACGGCTGTTACGGTTCAACTAGCTGCAGCTATCCCAAGTAGTAAGTGCCCGTGGTTCGGGTGCCGCAAGAAATGATCTCGAGGAACGAAAGGATGAGCCCGTGGGGAAGTCAATGGGACGCTCCATGTCGTTGGCGGCGATAGCTGCCGCCGTCGCAGTCGTCGGTGCCATGCTGCCGGCGGCCCCCGCTCAAGCGATTGGGAACAACAGAGAAGTAAGTCGTAGCTGCGGAACGAACTGGGTGGCGAGCGGGCGCTACAGCAGCACCTTCGCCTGGGCGGAAACGTCAAAGGTGAGTGGGAGTTGCTCGGGGCGCCTCAGCGCTGGGTTGCGCGCATCGGACGGCTACACTTGGCCGCGCGTGTACGGTACGTCATCATATGCCTACACCTCGCGCACGGACTCCGCAGGCTTCGGCAGTGGCATGCACTGGGGTTGTGACAACTGCAACGTTACCTACAGCTGACAGTGCCATGTTTCATAAGCGCACACTGACAATCGTACTGGGTGTCGCGCTTGTGGCCGGTTGCGCTCGAGGGGCTGAGGAAAGCCCCTCGAGCGAGCCGGTCTCAGGTGAGAACTATCCCGAAAGTCAAGATTGGGCACTGGCCGACGGCGTTGTCTCAGCTGACGAATACGTTCAGGCAATTGACAAATACGTCTCCTGTGTTCGAAATTCCGGCTACCGCGTTACCGATCCGGTCCAGAGTCCAATCGACGGCCTGACGTTGCTATTCGACATCACACCTGAAGGGGATCCCGGTTTATGGAGCGCGACGGTTGAGGACTGCAATGTTGACCATCTATCGCACATTGAGCCGGCATATGTGGAGGCGCATGACCAAAGTATGACGATTGAGCTTCGCGACGTGACTGCGGAATGTCTGGAGTCGAACGGGGTAGCTGTTTCCAAGTTGGAGCAAAACGTCGTCGATTTCGTGAGTTCAGCAAAAGGGAACACGAAGCTTGTGATGAGTTGCATTTCAACGTCAATGAAGACGCTCTATCCTGATATGCCCGGTTTTCTAAAGGTGCGTTTCTGACTCTTGCAGGGTGTCATCATCCAAGATCTTGACGGAGGTGACCTCGGCGGCTCCGGTGAATTGGACAGTAGGCGCGTCGCAGGCTGGGCGCACAAGGTGGGCGAACGGGTTGGCGGCGCAGTTTGGTAGCGATCATGACAGCGATGGCCACCGGGTTCCAGCCGCAGCCGCCCGCCCCCACCAGCACCCTCGGCCTGGCGGCGGTGTGATCATGCCGCACCGGCAGCCCACGCGCACTGGTCGTACTGGGCGACCTGCACCGCGACGGGGCCTTTCGTGCTGCCGGCAACGGTCGACCACTCCCATCCCAAGATCCCGGGCTGCGGCCAGGGTCCTCCGCGAATCAGCCCAGACGGTCGACACAAACACTCGAGCGGGCCTCGCGTTCCAGCCTCGGCGCGCGACCCCTGACTGATCCTTTACGTTCGCTTGGAGGGACCACCTCAAAGTGGCCCCGATGGATCGCGCACAACATGACCAGGCTATTCGCAATCCTCGGGTTCACCCATGCAGCAAGGGTGGCGCCGCGCGGCGATATCACATCGCAGGTAGTCTAGTATCGACTCGAAGGTCGAGGTCGCTACGTTCGGGGGTCACAGTGCGGATCCAGCTGGCGCGTCAGGGCACCACCAAGCGACGCAACGTCGCGGTGATCGCGGCTTGGACGTTCGTGATTGCCGCCGCCGCCGGCCAGGTGGCGGGCGCGTTTCTCCGACCACCAGGCGAGCGTCTTACTGACCTCAATGTCTACTGGGGCGCCGTTCGTCTCATGTTGCACGGCGGAGATCTGTACGGGTTCTCCGGCCATGACGGGGCTCCGTTCACATATCCGCCGTTTGCGGGACTGCTGTTCGTCACAATTGCCATCTTCCCGGAAGCCGTCATCCAGGTCCTGTGGACGGCCGCCACGCTGACCGCTGTCGTCTTCGCGGGGTGTCTGCTTCGTAATGCAATTGCCGGCCGCCTCGCCGTGCTGCCAGCCTTGCCGATCGTCTGTCTCCTGCTATTTCTGTCCGCACCGGTGTCCAGCAATATCCGTTTCGGTCAGATCAGCTTCTTCCTGGGCGTTCTGGTTCTGATTGACTGCCTGGACATCGTCCCGGTAAGATACCGAGGAGTCGCGACCGGTGTCGCCTCGGCCATCAAGCTCACACCCGCGATTTTCATCGCCTACTGGTGCGTTTCTGGCCAATGGCGGAAGGCGGTCACCGCATGTGCCGCCTTTCTGACGTCGACCGCCTTGGCCTGGTTGATCCTGCCCGCCGAGTCGATTCGTTTCTGGTTCACCGAGATCTGGAGTGTCGACCGGATTGGGAACATCGTTTCCATCGGAAATCAGTCGCTCAACGCGGTGTTGTTGAGATTCGACGTAGCTGACGATGCTCGTACCCTGGTGGTTGGCGGACTCGGCCTCCTGGTAGTCGGAATAGCCTTCTACCGTGCGGTACGCGCATCCCGACGGGGATGGAACCTGACGGCTGCGGTGATTGTCGGCGCGGCGGGTCTCGTTGTTTCCCCGGTGTCGTGGACGCATCATCAGATCTGGTTGGTGTTTGCGGCGCTGTGCGCGGTGTCGGTCAATCGGAAATACAACGCCGCATGGTCGATGTCTGTAGCCTTCATGATGATTGCCCCGGTCACCTCGGTCGGCGGTGATCTGTTCGGCGACGCCGTTGTCGGCAACCTTCGTTTCGGGTTGGCTGTCGCTGTCGCCTGTTTCGTTCCGCTGCAGGATGCGCGACGCACCACAGGCACCGGGGAGCGGACCGCACCGCGGCAGCCGGGCGCGGTCACCGCCGTGCTGGACCGGACCACACCGTGACCTCATGTGGTCCCGGGCCCTGCCCTGGTCAGCTGAGCAGCAGCACCACGACGACCACGACGGCGATGCCGACCATGGTGGCCAGCGCGGCCACCAGGACCGGGCCGTGTTCGTCGTACCAGGGGCGGTCCGGCGCGGACGGTGCCGACACCGGGTGCGGCGACATCGGCATCAGGTGCGGCGAAACCGGCGTCGGCGCCGGTGACATCGGGGCCGGTGGACGCGGGCCGGGCAGGCCGGTGCAGGCGGTGGCGCCGAGGCGCAGCGCGCCGTCGGCGACGACGGTCTCCGGCTGCTCCAGGGTGGTCGGTGTCACCCCCAGTTCGGTGTGGATCAGCTGCGCGGCGAGCGGGATCCGGCTGGAACCGCCGACCAGGAACACGCCGACCAGGTCGGCCGGGGCCAGCCCGGCGGCGGCGACCGTCTGCGCCAGACACGTCACGGTGCGGGCCAGGTGGTCGCGGATCAGCGACTCCAGTTCGTCGCGGGTGACGTGGGCGGCGATGTCCAGCGCCGGCAGGTGCACGTCGGCGCTGACCGTGCGGGACAGCGTCTCCTTCGCGCCGCGGACGTCGTCGTAGAGCAGGGCGCGGGCCCGCCGCGACCCGGTGTCGGCCGGGGCGACCAGACCGTTCCACACGGTCGTGCGGCTGGGTGAGTAGACGCCGCCGAGATGTTCGACCAGCGCCTGGTCGAAGTCGAGGCCGCCGAGTTCGGCCAGGCCCTGTTCGGCGAGCACGTCGAACCCGGTGGCGGTACGCCGGACCACGGCGGCGTCGAAGGTGCCGCCGCCCAGGTCGTAGACGGCCAACGCCCGTCCGGGCGGTAGCGCCGCGCCCAGCGCCGACGTGTAGTAGGAGGCGGCGGCGACCGGTTCGGCGATCAGCGTCGGGCGGGGCAGCCCGGCGGCGTGCGCGGCCTGGACGAGGACCATCCGGCGCCGCTCCCCCCACCGCACCGGATGGGTCAGCCGGACCTCGTCGACGCCGCCGAGCTGGCGGCGGGCCTCGGCGGCGACGTGCCGCAGCAGGGCGGCGACCAGCTGCGGCACCGGAACATCGGCGTCGCCGAGCAGCACCGTGCCGTCGTCGACGCGGCGTTTCGGGTTGGGTTCGAACCCGGACGGGTCGATGCGGGCGCGGCGGTGCGCGTCCGCGCCGACGAGCAGCCGCCCGTCGGCGTCGCGGTACACCGCCGACGGCAGCAGCGGGGTGCCGTCGAACAGCAGCGGCCGCACCCGGCCGTCGCCGCCGCGTACCACCGCCACCGTGTTCGAGGTGCCGAAGTCGATGCCGAGAGCCCGCATGGGGGCACCCTACTGCCGGCGCCGCGGCGGCCCGCACCGGTCACCGGTCGGCGTCGCGCAACCTGCCGTACGCCCGCAGGTTGCCGGCGGCGGGCATACTGCGCTGCGTGTCGCACCGGTTCGCGTACCTGGACTCGCCGGCTCCGATCGCGTTCGCGCACCGGGGCGGCGCGGCCCGCGGTGACGAGAACACCGCCGAGGCGTTCGGCCGTGCCGTCGGGCTCGGCTACCGGTACGTGGAGACCGACGTGCACGGCACCGCCGACGGGGTGGCGGTGGTGTTCCACGATCCGACGCTGGACCGGGTGACCGGCGAGCGGGGCAGCATCGCGCGGCTGCGCTGGGCGGACCTGGCCACGGTGCGGGTCGGCGGCGCGTCGGTGGTGCCGAGGCTCGACGACGTGCTCGACAGCTGGCCGCGGGTGCGGTTCAACATCGACGTGAAGGCCGACGGCGGGGTGGCGCCGACGCTGGCGGCGGTCGACCGGTGCGCCGCCGCCGACCGGGTGCTGCTGGCGTCGTTCTCCGACCGGCGGCTGCACCGGCTGCGGACATCGACCGGTGGTCGGGTGGCGACGTCGCTGGGCATGCAGGCGGTGACCCGGCTGCGGGTCGGGTCGCTGACCGGCCGGCGGCTGCGGCTGCCGTCGTCGGTGGTGGCCGCGCAGGTGCCGGTGCGGTTCAACCGGGTACGGGTGGTCGACGCCCGGTTCGTGGCGTACTGCCACCGGCTGGGGTTGCAGGTGCATGTCTGGACGATCGACGAACCCGCCCAGATGCACGAGTTACTGGACCTCGGGGTGGATGGCATCATGACCGATCACGTCGAGGTGTTGCGTGACGTGTACCTCGCCCGTGGCCACTGGCCGCCCGACCGGCGGGTCGACGCGGACCGTACCGCCCGCTGACCGACTGTGAAGGATCCGATGGCCGACCCCACCGAGCCACCCAGCGGCCCACCCACCGGGCCCGCGCCCGTGCCGCCCGGTGCGGCGCCGCCCGGTGCGGCGCCCTCGAGCACCCGGCGGGAACGCACCGGCTGGTACTTCTACGACTGGGCGATGTCGGCGTTCTCCACCACCGTCATCACCGTGTTCCTGGGGCCGTTCCTGACCACGGTCACCAAACAGGCGGCCGGCTGCGCGGCCGACGCCGACGAGTGCACCGGGTCGGTGTACCCGCTGGGTATCGAGGTGGCGCCGGGGGCGTACTTCCCGTACCTGGTGTCGCTGTCGGTGGCGTTGACGGTGCTGGTGCTGCCGGTGATGGGCGCGCTGGCCGACCGGTCGATGCACAAGAAGCGGCTGCTGGCGGTGTCGGCGTTCGTCGGTGCCGGGGCGACCGTAGCGATGGTGTTCGTCACCGGGGACCGCTACCTGCTCGGCGGCGGGCTGTTCGTCCTGGCCAACATCGCGTTCGGCGCCAGCGTGGTGGTGTACAACTCGTTCCTGCCGCAGCTGGGCGGCCCCGACGACCGGGACCGGATCTCCAGCCGGGGCTGGGCGCTCGGCTACCTCGGTGGTGGGCTGCTGCTGGCCGTCAACCTGGTGGTGGTGCAGTCGTTCAGCGTCGACGGCGACACGCAGCGCACCCTGGACCTGGCCCGCTGGTCGATCGTGTCGGCCGGCGTGTGGTGGGCGGTGTTCACCCTGGTGCCCCTCGCGTGGCTGCGGGAGCATCCGGCGGTCGACGCCCGGCCCGGCGGCAACGTACTCACCGACGGGTTCAAACAGTTGGGCCGTACGGTGCGCGGGCTGAAGGCGTACCCGTTGACGTTGTTCTTCCTGCTGGCGTTCCTTGTCTACAACGACGGCATCCAGACGGTGATCGCGTTGGCCAGCCAGTACGGCACCGAGGAGCTGCGGCTGGGCCAGTCGACGCTGATCGTGACGATCCTGCTGGTGCAGTTCCTGGCGTTCGGTGGGGCGCTGCTGCTCGGGGCGGTCGCGCAGCGCATCGGCGCGTGGAAGACGGTGCTCGGCAGCCTGGTGCTGTGGACCGGGGTGATCGTGGCGGCGTTCCGGCTGCCGGCTGAGGCGCCGGCGCAGTTCATGGCGCTCGGCGCGGCGATCGGGCTGGTGCTCGGCGGCTCCCAGGCGTTGAGCCGGTCACTGTTCAGCCAGCTGATCCCGGCCGGTAAGGAAGGCGAGTACTACGGCTTCTACGAGATCAGCGACAAGGGCACCAGCTGGCTGGGGCCGTTGGCGTTCGGGCTGGTGTTCCAGCTGACGAACTCGTACCGGGTCGGTCTGGTCTCGTTGTTGATCTTCTTTGTGGTCGGGTTCGTGCTGCTGCTGGCGGTGCCGATGCGCCGGGCGATCGTCGCCGCCGGCAACACCCCGCCCCGGGTGCTGTGACCCGGGAGCGGGGCGGGGTGTCGCGGTGGCGTCACAGGATCGGCTGCGTCGCTTCGATCTGCGCGATGGCGGTGCGGGTGGCCGCCACGAAGTCCCAGAACAGCGTGTTGGTGGTGTGCTTGCGCTGGGAGCGGGTGTTGGTGCCGAACATCGCCGCCCGCAGCGGCGTGGTCAGCTCCAGCTGGGCGCCCATGCCGAGCAGCGTCCGGTTGACGATGTTGTCGGTCGACGTGCCGGCGATCGCCGGGATGCCGGTGGCGTCGAACGCGCTGATCCCGGCCGCGGTGTAGGCGGTGATCAGCGCGGCCCGCAACGCCGCGTTGCGTCCGCCGACGGCGACGGCCTGCGCGCCCGACGGCAGCCCGGCGGTGCCCGGGGTGCAGCCGTGCAGGGTGACGACGTTCAGCGCGCCGGCCGCCACCGACAACGCCGGGACGTCGTCGCAGTGGCTGGCGGTGACGTGCAGTTCGGCGTTGCCGGACGAGCGGATGCCTTCGAACATCCAGTAGTCGTACGTCGGGCCGGCCGGTGGGGTCGCCGCCAGGTTCGCCGGGTGGTAGCCGGCGATCGCCAGGCACAGCTCCGAGGTGCCGCCTTCGATGCCGCCGCCGTGCGGGGCGATGATCGCGGTACGCGGAAACGGCGTCGCGGTGGCGTCGGAGTTGTCGAGCAGCGGATGCCGGCGGTAGCGGCGGGCGTAGTCGACCCCTTCGGCCAGGTTCGGATCCGAGTACAGGTCGGTGTTCGAGGTGTAGATGTCGGCGGCGGCCGCCGGGGTGGCCGGCAGCGTCGCCAGGGGTCCGGCGACCGCCGCGGTGGCGAGCAGGCCGAGGACCGTCCGTCTGCTGGTGTTCACGAGGTGTCTCCTCAGGTGTGGTTGCGGTTCGCCCCTCCGGTGTCGGGCGAGGCACACCGTGTCACGGCCGCCGGCAGCGCCGCGAACCATTTGCCGACCAGGTTTCCGTCCGCGCAGGCCCTGTCTGGCTGAAAAATGTAGCGGTACGGTGCTATTTGCGCCGAAGAATCGTCGGATCAGTGACACTTCTGGTGTTCGTGACCCGACATCGGTTCGCAGACCACCGGTCAGCGACTGGCCTGCCGTACGGAGTGGGTCAGACGGTGAGCCGGGTCCGGTCAGCCGGTGAGCCCGACCGCCAGGGCGACCACGCCCAGCAGCGGCGGCAGCCCCTGGATGAGCGCGGCGCGCAGCATCGCCGGCCGGGAGACCACCAGGACCAGGCTGGCGGCGAGCATCGTGCCGGCGCCGGTGAACACCAGGGTCGCGCCGATGGCGGTGGCCCCGGTCGCGACCGCGACGATGCCGGCGACGACCGCGACCGCCAGGAACAGGTTGTAGAAACCCTGGTTGAACGCAAGGGCCTGGGTGGTGAGCGCGTCCTGCTCGCTGCGAACTCCGAACACCGCGCGGGTACGCGGCGCGGTCCACACCACCGATTCGAGGTAGAAGATGTAGCCGTGGATCAGCGCCGCCGCACCGGCGAGGACCAGACCTGCGACAACCACGGTGTCCCCGCTCCCACGAGACGTGTACCGACCGGACGCAATCTATCGGACATGCCACGTCGTAGGGTGGCGGCCGTGGAACGCACGCCGGAACGACAGTGGCTCGACGCGCTCAGCGACGTGCTGCTGCGCTCCCACCTGTTCCAGCCCGACGAGCTGGGCGGCGCGTTCGCCGACGTGATGGCCACTCTCGGCGTGCACGCCACCATCTACCTGGCCGACGAGGAGCAGCACACGCTGCGGCCCGTACCGGTGCCGGGCCGGGCCGACCCGCAGCCGCAACCGGTCGAAGGGTCCGTCGCCGGACGGGCCTTCACCCTTGTCGAGTCGATCCCCGCGCTGAACGCCCCGGCGTGGTGGATTCCGATGGTCGACGGCACCGACCGGCTCGGCGTCATCGAGTACGTCTTCGACGACCCGGCCGACGCCGCCGGCCGGCACACCCGCCGCCGCTGCGAAACCGTCGCCGGGCTGATCGGGCACTTGATCACCGCTACCCGGCCGAAAGGCGACCATCTGCGGCTGGTCGGCCGGTCCCGGTCGGCGACCGTCGCCGGGGAACTGCTGTCGCAGGTGCTGCCGCCGCTGACCGCCGCCACGGGACGGATCACCGTCAGCGCCGTCCTCGAACCCTGCTACGACGTCGGCGGCGACGGCTTCGACTACGCCATCGACGGCGACCACGCCTTCCTGGCGATCTTCGACGCGGTCGGGCACAGCCTGAAAGCCGGCCTGGCCTGCACGACGGTGATCGCCGCCGTCCGGTCGGCCCGCCGCTGCGGCCACGATCTGGTCACCCAGGGCCGCACCGCCGACGCGTCGCTGACCGACCAGTTCACCGACGCCCGGTTCGTCACCGCGTTCCTCGCCGACCTGGACCTGGAGACCGGTCTGCTGCGGTATGTCAACGCCGGGCACCCGAGGCCGCTGCTGCTGCGCGGCGGGAAAATGGTCCGGGAGCTGCGCGCCGGCCGGCGACTGCCGCTGGGCATCCCCGACACCGCCGCCCGCGTCGGCGAGGAGATCCTCGAACCCGGCGACCAGCTGCTGCTGTTCACCGACGGGGTGCCGGAGGCCGGGGTGCGCACCGGTGAGCCGTTCGGTCTGCCCCGCCTGGTCGACTTCGCCGAACGGCAGGCCGCCACCGGGCTGCCGGCACCCGAGGCGGTACGCCGACTCGCGCGCGCCGTCGCCGAGCACCGGGGCGGCGCACCCGACGACGACGCCACCCTGCTGCTGGCCGAATGGTCCCGCACCGCCGCCGTCCGCGTCCTGCCCACCCCGCTGTGACACCGTCGGACGTCAGCGATACGGCCCGTCCGGGCGGCTGTCATGGTCCGCACCGGCCTGGCCGCGCAAGCCCGCCGAGATGGCATCCACCAGGCCGGCCACCACCCCGTCGGGCAGCGGCGAGCCGCCCGGGGCAGGCAGCAGAGCGTCCGCCAACACCGGTTCGAGTGCCGCTGCGAGTTGGTCGAGCACCGCGTCCAGCACCGGCACCGGCACCACCTGGTAGGTGATGTGGGTGGAGCCACCATCGGTGGCGACCGCAGCGTGGGCCCAACCGACCGGAATGTAGAGGGTGTCTCCGGCCGTCAACGTGACGGTCACCGTCGGTGGACCGAGCGTGTCCGGGTTCAGGTGGACCGGCTGCTGGCTGTCGGTGCGCCACAGCGACCAGGCCTTGGCTCCGTCTATCTGCAGCAGGAAGTTGTCCTCACCGTCGATGTGCGGCGTGAGACCGGCGTGCCCGGCGGCGGTTCGGAACACGTGCGCCTGCACCTCGCAGCCGAAATCGGCCGCCAGCGTCGCGGCCAGCTCCGTCACCTGGGGCATCCAGTGCTCCAGGTTGGCCAGCACGGTCGTGGCGCCAGCGTCGACCAGCGCCGTGAGCCGCGCCGGGTCAACGACGCCGCTGACCGTCCGACCGGCCAGTACCAGCTCGTGCGTGTACTCCGACGGGTGATGCAGCCGGCCACCGGTGGAGACGGCGACCCGGTCCGCCGACAGCGCCTGCCCGGACAGCGCCTGGATGTCGGCTGCCGTCGGTCGGCCGGGCACCACCTGCGCGGCGCGTCCCGCGACCGGCGCACGACGCCAGTACCGTTCGGTGAAGTCCTCGGGCATCCCCCAGGCCCGCAGGACGGCGACGGTCGACGCGCTCAACTCACCGGTCATCGCAAAACCCGTCGATCTCTTCCCTGCGGAACCAGCACACGGCCAAGGCGGCGCTGGTCGTGTCGGCGGTGGCGGTGCCCAGCGCGTCGAGCGCGGTCGCGTGCGTCCGCGCCCAGGCCTCGCGGGGAGCGCCCGACCGGGGCACGCCGTCGTCGGCCGCTGCCAGCGCCCGCCGGTACCGCCGCCACTGGGCGACGCCGGCGGCC
This sequence comes from Micromonospora sp. LOL_021, assembly GCF_048060215.1. NCBI lineage: Bacteria > Bacillati > Actinomycetota > Actinomycetes > Micromonosporales > Micromonosporaceae > Micromonospora > Micromonospora sp. LOL_021. The sequence continues at coordinate 108,049 of NZ_JBHMIN010000010.1, forward strand.
ACCACAGTGGGGAATGGCAACCGGACGTCGCCCTGGTGCCAGGCCGTGTCCACGGCCAGCAGGCTCGCGCCCGGATGGGCGGTGATCGCCGCCGTGCCGAGCACGGCCAGCAGCCGCTGAGCGTCGAGACCCATCAACACCAGACCGGCTTCGGCCACCAGGTCGGCGTCGGTGTCCGGCAGGTCGAAGGTGTTCGGATCGGCGTACGTGGGTTCAGGCATGGGCGTGCTCCACGGCGTCGAACGACGAACCGGCGGCAGCCGGGGCGGCGAGGTGGGCGAGGATGCTGGTGACCACTCGGGAAGCACCGACCCGGTGGCCGTCGATGTTGCGCGCGGCCGGGCCGAGCACCATGCAGGCGGCGGCGCCGAGCGCGTGCACCCGCGGCGCGGCCGAGTAGGCCAGGGTCGTCTCGTCCAGGTCCGGCCAACCGTCCCGAACGGCGACGACCTCGGCCGGCAGCAATCCTTCACCGGTCATCGCGCGGGTACCCAGTGCCAGGACCGCCCGGTCGCCGGTGACGGTGGTGCCGTCGGCGAGTTCGACCGCCGTGTCACCAGCGGGCAGGGCGCGGACCCTGACGACGTCCACTCCTCGGTGCACTGTCAGCCGGCCCTGCGCCTCGGCAGTGGTGAACCCTGGCCGGAACTCGAACATGACCGAGGCCCGGCGCTGCTGGCGCATCAGGTCGAGGCGGTCCTGCCAGGATGTGCCGTGGAAGCGGGCTCGTCCTTCGGCCCGGAAGAACGACGCGTTGACGTCCGCGCACTGGTAGTGCTCGGCGGCGGCCCGCAGGATCCAGCGCACCCGCCCACCGCCGGCGAGCGCGTTGGCGACCAGGTGGGCCGCGCTCAGACCGGCGCCGACGACGATCGTGGTGCCGGCCGTGTCGGTCACCGGCTCGTACCAGTAGTGCACACCCGAGGGTCGGTCCTGCTCCGGCCACCAGGTCGGCGGGGCCTCGACCGGTTCCTCACCCGTGCAGAGCACCGCCGTGTCGGCGATGATGTCACCCAGCGAGGTCTCGACCAGCACCTCGTCCGGGCCGGGCGACACGTGCCGCACCTCGGCACGCCAGGTCCGCCGGGCAAGACCGTGTGCCGTCACCACGTGGTCGCAGTACGCCTCGAAGACGTCCAGTGGCACCACCGACCGGTGCCCCGCCTGGGCCATGCGTACCTGGCGACGCTCGACATCGGTCAGGGCGTCCCAGTGCAGTCGGGCGAAGTCCAGTAGCTCGCAGTCGCGGTAGCCCTCCACACCCGGATGGTGGTCGTACGGTGAACGCAGAACCCGCTGACCGAGCAGGTCGGCACGGGCGAGGAACCGGCCGCCCAGCCGCCCCTGCCGGTCGACGATGACCACATCGGTTACCCCTGCGTGCCACAGGGTGCCGGCCAGGGCGATGGCGGCGAGCCCGCCACCGACCACGGCGACGGACGCCCGATCCGGCAGGGTGTCGGTGCGTCCGGGAGCCCGGGACCGGGCGGGCCGGAGCAGGTCGCGCCCGCGAGGAGAGTCCAGGAAGTCGGGCGGTGGCAGAAACACGGTCACGACGACTCCAATCGGCCGGACGGGTCGGTGTCGGCGGGCGCTGCCGGTGGGCGCCGCACCGAGGCTGGATCGACGTCGGCGGGACCGGCCGACAGCAGCACGGCGAGGAAGGGAATCCCGATGCCGGCGAGCCCCAGCAGTACGGGGTCGGGGCCGAACAGATCGGTCAACGCGCCGATACCGGCGATGGCGAGCATCCGTACCGTGGCGGTGACCGCCGTGGCGGCGGTGATCACCCGGCCGCGCAGACCGTCCGGTGTGATCTGCTGACGGACGGTGGCCACCATGATGAAGGCCAACGCGGAGGCCGCGTCCAGCGCCAGCACGGCCACGGCCAGCCAGACCGGTCCGGCCAGCAGCGCCAACACCCCCACTGCCGCGCCGTTGACCGCGAGGATGGCGGCGAGCGTCACCGGCCACCGTCCGGTGGGGGTCCACCGGGCCAGCAGCAGGCTGCTGAGTAGCCCGCCGACACCGGCGGCGGAGATCACCAGACCCACGGTCGCCGGGCTGAGGTGCAGGGTCTCGCGCATCCGGACGAGCAGCGGCAGAAACGCCGCGGCGGCCAGCAGGTGCATGTAGCAGGCACCGATGAGCAGGACGCGTTGCCGCCGGTCGCGGAGCACCAACCGCACCCCGGCGGTCACCGAGCGCTCGTCGTCGGCCTTGTCGCTCTGGACAGGGCGACCGGCCGGCAGCCGCCACAGCAGCACCGCCGAGATCAGGAAGGTGGCGGCGTTGATGAGGAAGGCGACCAGCGGACCGAACCGCTGCATCAGCCAGCCACCGATCGCCGGACCGGTCAGGGTGGCCGCCGCGTCGGAACCCTCTATGAGCCCGTTGGCCCGCATCAGGTCTCGGTCGTCCACGATGCTGGGTAGATAGCTCCCGGCGGCGGCGTTGAACATCGCGTCACCGACCCCGCCGACCAACGCCAACAGCAGCAGCGGCAGCAGGCGTGAGCCACCGACGGCGATCTCCAGCCCGATCGCCACATAGACGGCGGCGCGGAGCACGTCCGCAGTGATCATTACCGAGCGTCGGTCGCGTCGGTCGACCAGCACGCCGACATGCAGCGCCGCGAGCACTTGGGGAAACTGCGCGGCGGCTCCCATCAGCCCGGCCGTCGCGGCCGAGCCGGTCACCGCCAGCACCGCCAGCGGCAGCACCACGTCGGCCACCCGATCACCGACGATGCTGATCGCCCGCGCGGCGGCGAACCGTCCAAAGGTTTTGTTTGTGCTCATTGTCGCAAGCCGAGCGCCGGGTCGGGCAATGCATGCCCGACCCGGCGAATCAGCAGGTCAGCGGACCGGTCAGCCGATCAGCGTCACCGGAATGACGACCTCGATCACCGGCTTCGGTGGCATTCCGTTGGCGACGTACTCCTCGATCAGGTTCTTGACCTTTTTCGGGCTTTCCGTGGGTGCCGGCGAGAATCGCGAGTGGGAAACGCTTCCTCGCCGCTTCGCGCATTCGATGGTGAACATCTTCAGCACTGCCTCGCCCGGACGGACCTCGCCGTCGTAGAACATGATCCGCCGCTGGTCCGGCGTCATGAACGTCTTGGCGAACTGCCGGGAGACCACCATCGCGTCGGCGTCGTCGACGAAACGGGTGCCTTCGCCAGCGGTCATCTGCCAGGTGAGCCAGGGCGCGTCGGTGAGGTTGCTCTCCGACTTGATCACCTGCCAGCGACCCGGCTCGGGCAACTCGAAGGAGACCGCGATGTCGTGGTCCTTGGTGTCGATGGCCCCGGAGATCATCACCACTCGACGCTGCAGGTCGGCACTGGCGGCCATCTGGATGTCACGGGCACGCACCCGCGTCTGCACGTCGAATCCAGGTACGGACAGAGTCACCGGACTTCCCCCATTCAGTCTCAACGATGGAGACGTACGTGGTCGAGACTAGACGCTGCCGCCAGCACCGGCAACCTCCTAAGATCGACACACGTGATCTGTGGCATCAGCTGGAATTGATCGCCTAACGTAGACGCGTGGCGGTTGCTGAACTCTCGACCGGGCCGTCCGGGTCCCCGCTACGTCGCACCGGCTCCGGTGACCTGCGGATCGTCGCCGCGCGCACACCCGACAGCGAGGTGGTCAGCGCCGCACTCGCCGTACCGGTCGGTTCCCGCAACGAAACGGCGGCCTGGTCCGGGCTTGCGCACCTGGCCGAACACGTCGCCTGCGGCGCCGACTCCGCCGCCGCCCGGCGGCTGGCCGCAGTCGGCGGCGTCTGCAACGCCGTCACCCAACCCGACCTCACCCTCTACCACGGCACGGTGCTCGCCGAACACGGCGAACTACTGCTGGACCGGCTGCTGGAGATTTTGGACACCGACGGTGCCGACACCGACCGGATCGCCGCCGAGGTGCAGATCGTCACCGGTGAGATCACCGCCGCCATGGACGGTGCGGTCATGGGCGGATTTCCCTGGCTGTGGCTACCAGGCGTGCTGTACGACGATCCGGTGCTGGCCCACAACGGCTACGGTGACCTGCGGTCGCTGCGACGGGTCACACCGACGGTGCTGTCGGAGTTCTTCGCCCGACACTACCGAAGCGATCAGGCTGTGTTCGCGGTCGCCGCCGCCGACCTGGTCGGGCCGCTGACACGGCTGGCCGCCACCGATCACACGCCAGCCGACACCGGCCGGGTCGCGTCCACACCGGTGACCACCCCGGCACCGGTCCGCCGGTTGTCCGCGCCCGAACAACCACACCAGGCCACCGCGCTCGCCTGGTCGATGCCCTACCAGCCGTTGAGTCCCGGGCACTTCGCCGCGACCGTGCTCGCCGACGTTCTCGTCGGCCCCTACGACGGGCTGCTCGACGACGCCATGGCCGACGCCTTCGACGTCGCCGCGTACGTCGGCCCGTTCGCCGACCCGTGGGGCGTGTCGGCGCCGCTGCCGTTCGTGGTGGAGGTCCACCACGACGCCGAGTCGGATTCGTCGCGCGAAGTGGCCGAGGTGTGCCGGGTCGTCCGGGAGGCGGTCGACGGCACCGGCCCGGACGTCGTGACCCCCGCCGCGCGCCGGCTCGCCACCCAGTGGCGTGAGCGCTGGGCCGACCCGGTCGAATGGCCGCATCTCGCCGCGACGGCCGAGTTGGTGTACGGCAACGCGGACCGGGCCGGTGGCATTCCGGACGGGCTCGCCGCCGTGACCACGTCGGCGGTTCGGGCTGTGACCACGACCCTGGGGGAACACCCGTATCGGGTGCTGAGCCGAGGGCCTCGGCGATGAGGCCGCCGTACCCGTCCGCGCCGCCCGTCACGCTACCGGTCGCGCTGGCCGGCCCCCGCGCGGTCATCAGTCTGGCCCGGCCCACCGCCGACCTGACCTGGCTCCGACTGCGGATCCCCACCCCGGCGGCGTCCCCCGTCGCCGCTTTGGTCCGGGCGCGGCTCGCGGCGGCGGCGCTACCCGGGCTGTCCGTCGGCCGGCAGCCGCTGCACCACCGGCTGGCCCGGGTCGGCGCGGTGCTGGAGGTCGACTCGGATCCCTACGGGGCACTCGTCCGCGTGACCAGCCCGACCGGTGAGGTCTCCGAGGTGGTGGATCTGCTGGCCGCCGCATCAACCAGCACGGTGCCGGGCGTCGCGGGCCGGGCGGCCCGCGACGACACCGCCGCGTCCTGGAACTGGGAGCGGCACGACAGCGAAGCCCTCGGCGACCTGCTCGCCGACCTGTGCCTGCACGCCACGCCACACACCTGGCCGACGCTGTACGACGAATTGGACGCCGCGATGGGTGTGGAGCCGGAGCACCTGCCCGGGCCGTCGCTCGCGGCGGGAGGGCGTCGGGTAGTCGTCGTCGGTCCGCCCGGCGCGGCGGAACTGGTCGCCCCGTTGGCCGACACCACCGACCCGAACGGTTCCGACCCGGACGTTCCCGACCCGGACGGGGGCGCCGGCACGGACCGGTCGGCCGGTGGACGGCTCGCCCGGGACCTGGACGTGACCGGTGACGGCAGCGTCCTGTTGCGGGCCGGCTGGCGCATCCCGCCGCGTACCGACGCCGCTTTCGCCCCGCTCGCGGTGGCCGCTCGGCTCGTCGGCGGCCACTACCGTTCCCGGTTGATGCGCGAATTCCGCGCCGAACAGGGCTGGAGCTACTCCCCCTGGGCGCTGGCGCGCTCCGGCCGCACCCACGGCCTCTGGCAGGTTTCGGTACGGGTGCCGGTGGCGCACCGGGCCGCGGCGGTCGAGCGGGTACGGGCGATCGTCGCCGGGTGCGACCCGGACCCCGCCGAGCACGCCGAAGCCGTCGCGCACACCGTCGCCGAGCTGCGCACCCTGTGGTCCACCGGCGATTCGGTGCTGTCCCTCCTCGGCTACTGGCAGGACCTCGGGCTGCCGGCGACAACCGAACGGGACCGCTGGCTCGCCGCGCTGGCCGGCACCGGGCCGGACGACGTCTCCGAGGCGGTGAAGGCCTGGCTGGGCGGTGAGCCGGACGTCCTCCTGGCCTTCTCCTGACCATCCCTCGGCACCGGGCCGGCCCGCTGGCGGTACGGGCTCTACTGTGGTGCCCCGAGGATGGCTTTCGGCGGACGGCGGGACATGCGGGTGATCAAGCATTGGCAGGCGGCGACGCCGGCAGCGGCGGCGCGGTCGCCCTGCTCGCCGCCGCCGTCCTGCTGCTACCGGGTCGGGCGTGGTCGACGCTGGGTCGGATGGTCGTCGGCCACTGGCTGGCGCTGCTGCTCGCCGTGGCCGGTGTGGCCGGCCTGGCCGTCGGCGGGTTGCTGTGGCGGCGGGCGCGGCCGGCGGCCGAGTCGTCGGCGGCACCCGTACCGCCGCAGCGTCCACTGCGTCCGCTGCCGACCTGGATGTCGCCCCGTGGAGGCCGCCGCCAGCACACCGGCCGGTACCGACGATGGTCGACTCCGTGAATCTCACCCGCGAACGCGCGCCAGCGCTACCGTGGCTCGGCGTACGTGAACGCACAACTACACGTTGATCGAAGTCGTCACGCGATCCCAAGGTCACCACGGTGCCGCGCGAAAGGAGCAGGACACATGTACGCGCTGATCGGCACCCAGTATCTGGGCAACCACTTCATCCTTAGGCAAGGCAGCACGCAGGGCATCCAGGTCCCCACCCAAAAGTTCGAGAACCTGCGCCGCGCCGCCGTCGCCAACGACCGCGTGCCGGACTGGTTGGCCGACGCCGCGCGCAGCCAGTGGAACATCGACGTCGCTGGGCAACCCATGGCCGGCACAGTGCTCCTTCGGCCCGACACCGAATACGGGTACAGCCGGGCCAGCTACGAACTCAACCTCGGCTGCAACTACGACTGCGAACACTGCTACCTCGGCGTCAAGCGGTTCGAGGGCCTGGACTGGCCAGACCGGCAACGGCTACTGGACACCATGCGCGATGCCGGCGTCGTGTGGCTCCAGCTCACCGGCGGCGAACCGCTCGTCGACCGGATGTTCACGCAGGTCTACACATACGCCTACGACCTCGGGATGTTGCTGACCGTCAGCACCAACGGCAGTCGGCTGTGGCGCGACGACATCCTTGAACTCCTCGTCAGCCGCCCCGTCTACAAGCTCACCATCACCGTCTACGGTGTCACCGCAGACGGGTACGACAAGGTAACCCGCCGCCCCGGTTCCTACCAGAAGTTCGCCAAGGGCCTCGCAGCGGCCGTCGCCGCCCGCCTGCCAATGAGCCTCAACCTCGTCGTCACCCACAGCAACGCGGACGAGCTGGACGGGATGAAGGCGATGGCCGAGGGGTACGGCCTGCCGTACCACGTCTACAGCAACATCTCCCCCACCATCTACGGCGGGGCGGAAGTGCTGCGCTCGCAGGACCCCGCCTACCTGCGCCGTCGCAAGCCGTTCAGCGGCTGCAACGCCGGCCACACCTTCTTCCACACCGACCCGTTCGGCAAGGCGTCGATCTGCAAGGTGGGCCGCGACCCGAACATCCCGCTGTTGGAGGAGGGCGTCGAAGGTCTGCGACGCCTCGGCGGGATCGCCGATACGCTTCTGGGTCGCCAGGGTGGCTGTACCGGCTGCACCCTCCAAGGCACCTGCGGTACCTGTATGCCGCTCGTGCAGCTCTACCGCAAGGCGAAAGCCGACCTGCGGACGTACTGCCAGCACGGCAACTGAGGGAAGGAGCACCCAGCATGGCAGCAGAGGCCGAACCTGTCGAAGTCATGATCATCGGCATGGACGACTTCTCTGCGGCCAACAAGTGCTCGTGCGCCGCGAGCGACGACAACCCGTACTGATCAAGCGAATCCCGCCGTGCCCGGCCTGTCGTACGGGCCATCGCCATCCTGCTGAGCACCACTGATGGGCCCATCTTCGTCAAGGGCCTGCGCACCGAAGACCCCCGGGTCGGTTGCCAAGAACGCGAAGCAGCGGTCAGCAGATACGTCGACCCGCTCTCGCCCGAACTGCTGTGGCAGACCGAGGTGGACGCCTGGAACCTGCTCGGCTTCCAGGCCGCCCCCGGCCGACACGCCGACTACGCACCCGGTTCCCCCGATCTACCCAAGGTGGTCGACACGATGCAGCGATTGGCGCCGCTCTGGTGTCCTGATCTTCCTCAGCTCAAACGGGCCGAGCGGCGATGGGCGGCGTACGTCGAGCCGGCCGATCTGCCCCTGCTACGCGGCGACACCCTCCTGCACACCGACTACAGCCCGGACAACGTGCTCATCGACGGGGACGCGGCCCGTCTGATCGACTGGGCATGGCCGACGCTCGGCGCTGGGTTCATGGACCCGAGCTGTCTGATCGTGCGCCTGATCTTCGCCGGGCACAGCCCGGAGCGGGCCGAAGCGTGCATGAGCCCAGCTTCGGCCTGGACCAGTGCCCCGGCCCGGACTGTCGATGTCTTCGCGTCCGCCCTCGCCCGGATGTGGGCGCAGATCGCCGCCGCCGACCCGAACCCCTGGAAGAACGGTATGGCCAAGGCTGCCCTGGCATGGGAAGCGTACCGCCGCGCCAAGTTGCGAATGACAGAGAGTTGTGAGTCTTGACCATCAGGTGATCGGCCGGAATGATCTACCCATGCCGGCCGATCGTCACATGTCGATGGGAAGACCATGGGGACTGTTATCCGCCGGCTCGGCCGGATGCTCGCTGCCTGCGCCCTCGTCGCCGCCACCGCCCTAACGGGCGTTGTTGTAACAGGTGGCGCGGCCCACGCAGACGGCTGCTACACGTGGGGGCGCACCCTCTCCCAGGGGATGTCCGGTAATGACGTCAAGCAGCTGCAGATCCGCGTCTCGGGCTACCCGGGCTACGGCGCGGTGCTCGCCCTCGACGGGGCGTACGGCCCGGCCACCCGGTCAGCGGTGATCCGCTTCCAGCAGGCCTATGGCCTCGCCGCCGACGGCGTCGCCGGCCCGCAGACCTTCAACAAGATCTACGCGCTTCAGGACAACGACTGCACTCCGGCCAACTTCAGCTACGCCGAGATGAACAACTGCAACAGCAGCTGGTCCGGTGGCGCGGTGTCCGCCAGCACCGCCAAGTTCAACGCCCTCGTGTCCATGTGGAAACTGCAGGCCATGCGGCGTGCGCTCGGCAACGTACCGCTCTATGTCAGCAGCGGCTTCCGCAGCTACTCGTGCAACAGCGCGGTCGGCGGCGCCTCCAACAGCCGGCACCTGTACGGCGACGGCGTCGACCTGGTCGGCTCGCCCTCCTTCTGTCGGATCGCCCAGCAGGCCCGCTACCACGGCTTCAGCAACATCCTCGGCCCCGGCTACCCCGGCCACAGCGACCACACCCACCTGGGCGCCACGCCGAGCCGGTCCTGGTCCGCGTCGAGCTGCGGCATCTGAGGATCGCCACCCACAACGACCGGGAACTCTCTCCCCACCACGGGGAATCTGCTCCCGCCCGACCGCCGGTGACCCGATCACCGGCGGTCAGGACAGACCGGCCGGTGCCGGGACCATCGGATCACGCGCCTACCGACACAATCGACAGATGGACACCGTCGCGCAACTGACCATCGTCCGCCATGGGCAGAGCACGGCGAACGCGGCCTTCGCCGACGCCCACGCCCGAGGTCTGGCCGACCACGGCCTCACCGGCCGCGACGCCGACATCGAGCTGACCGCGCTCGGCTGGCAGCAGGCCACCCACCTCGGTCACTGGCTCGCCACCCGACCCGCCGACCAGCGGCCCGACGTGGTCGTCTGCTCCCCGTACCTGCGGGCCCGTCAGACCTGGACCCGCGTGGCCGGCACCGCCGCCGCGCTCGGCGCGCCCTGCCCGGAGGCGGTCATCGACGCGCGGTTGTGCGACCGGCTGATGGGTGACCTCGAACTGCTCACCCCGCTGATGATCACCCAGCGGTTTCCGGCCGAGGCCGCCCGGCTCGCCGCCGACGGACCGTACGCCTACCGCCCGCCGGGCGGTGAGACGCTCGACGACGTCGTCGCGCGCGTCAAGGCCGTCCTGGCCGAGCTGGACCGCGACCACGCCGGCCGGCGCGTCCTGATCGTCGCCCACGACGCGGTGGTCATCGCGGCCCGCCGCCTCCTCGACGGCCTGCCGTTCACCGAACTCGACGCGATCATCGCGACCACGCCGGTCGCCAACGCGTCGATCACCCGCTACGTCGCCACCGGCGACGGCCTCGAACTGGTCGAGTTCGCCACCACCGCCCACCTGCCGCCGTGACTTGTGCTGCCGCTCAGGCTGACGGGCGGCGCAGCCGATAGTGCAGGTGAAGGACCCGGTTGCCCTGAATGATCACGTCAGGATCGTCCAGGAGGTGCTGTGTGTCGACTGACCCGAAGAAGCGCTTGCTGGACCCGAAGACGACGGGCACGACGTCCATGCGTACCTCGTCGACCAGGCCCGCGGCGAGTGCCTGGCCGCCGACGTCGCCGGCCGCGACCTCGACCAGACGGTCGCCGGCGAGCTCCTGCGCCGTGGCGACGGCCGCCTCGACACCGCCGACGAAGTGGAACGGCGCCTCCGGGTCCCAGCCCTCCGTGGGCGGCCGGTGCGTCACGACGACCACATGCTCGACCCCCGCCGGAAACGTGCCGTCCCAACCGTCCGTCATGTCGAAGACGTGCCGGCCGACGATCGTCACCCCGATCTGGTCCCAGTACGGCCGGATGTAGTCGTAGGAGATCCGCGACACCGTCAGGCCGCCGCTGTCGTCCAACGGGACGTCACCGTTGGACAGCCAGTCGAACAGCGGTCCGGGCTGGTCCTTGACGTCGGCGATGAAGCCGTCCACCGACACCGAGCTGTACATGACCACCGTGCCCGCGAGGCTCTCCTCTACGTCTGGAGGCATCAAGGTAGCGTGCCGTGAGCTGGTGTTCTTGTAGAAAATCAATCCGCCGGCAGCGGCCAGCGGTCCAGCACATGGCCGGGATGTTCGCGCAGGAACCGCCGCCGGACCTCGACGTACCGGGTCGGCGTGAGCCCGGTGAACGCCCGGAACTCGTGGCCGAAATGCGCCTGGTCGAAGTAGCCCGCGCCGCTGGCGAGCTCGGCCCAGTCGACCGGTCCGGCCGGGTCGATCGCGAACACGGTGGCGGCGAAACGGTACGTGCGGGCCAGCCGCTTCGGCGTGACGCCGACGAGCTCCTTGAACCGCCGCGCCAGATGAGTGCTGCTGACACCAGCCGCCGTGCCCAGGTCGCCGATCGCGACCGCCCCACGGGTCGCCGTGATGACGCCGCTCGTGTGGCGGACCAGCCCCAGGCCGGCGGCCTCGCGCAGCCGCCGCGTCAGCTCCTGCTCCAGCAGCGTCAGCATCTCGGCCGATGCCGTCCGCCGCAGCCAGCCGGTCCCGCAGCTAAGCGACGGCGGGCCGACCCCACACCTGTTCCAGCGTCACCTGCCGGTCCCGCAGCTCGGCGGCCGGCATCGGCAGGAACGGGGCCAGCCCCCACGGTTTGACGTGCACGCCGACCGACCGGGTCCGGACCGGGTAGCTGAAGTCGTACGCGCGGGTGGGCGTGGTGACCACGCAGCCGTCGGCGTACTCGGCCGTCTCGATGTCGGTGCCGGCGCGGATGCGAAACGGTGCCCGAGGTTGACGATGAGCAACGCCGCCGGCGTCGGCAGCAGCGTCAACCGGGCGTACGGCGGCGTACCTTCCAGGTAGTAGAGGTCGTCGATTAGCCCGTCCAGCGGTGGTCGCGGCACTCTCGACACGTACTCCATGTCCACAGCATCACCGACGCCCCCACAGTTCAACGTCGGCCACGCCGAACTGACCCAAAATGGAAGCAGCGCCTGGTCCGGTGGCGTGATGTCCGCCAGCAGCGGTGAGTTCGGCCTCGATCAGATCAGCGGCCCGGTCGGCACCCCCCGCCGACCGGGCCTGCCGCTTCAGGTCGGCGCTACGGGCCGCCACGGCGGGGTCCGCGGTGAGGGCAAGCAGCGTCCCACGTAGCTCCGCCGCGGTGACGGTGGCCGAGTCGACGATCCGGGCGACGCCCAGGCTGGCCAGCTGCTCGGCGTTCGCGAACTGGTCGGCCGCCTGCGGTACGGCGATCATCGGGAGCCCGCAGTAGAGGCCTTCGCTGCTGCCGCCCATGCCGGCGTGAGTGACGAAGGCGTCGGCCTGCTCCAGTACGGCGAGCTGCGGCACCCACGGGTGGACTTCGACGCTGTCCGGGACAGGACCGAGCTCGGCGGTGTCGACGTGGCTGCCGATCTGCAGGACGGTGTGCCAGCCGGGCAGTTCACCGAACGCGGCGACGCACCGGCGGTAGAACTCGGCCTGCCGGGTGAAGGCGGAGCCGAGGGAGACCAGCAGTACGTTGTCGACGCCGTCCGGTCGGGCCCAGGTCCCCTGGTGGGAGCGGTCACCCAGGACCGGGCCGACGAAGCTGTAGACGGACCGGTCCACCCGGTCGGCGTTGGGCTGGAGCGCCTCCGGTGGCAGCACGAGGCTGCGCATCGGCCGGCCCTGGAACGCCATGCTGTCGGTGACCGACGAACCCTCCGAGGCCAGCCACTGCTCGAACCGCCGGTAGTAGTCGGCACCGCGCGGGTCAGTCCGCATCGCGGCGACGGCGGGCGCCATCTCCTGTTCGTAGCCGTCCCAGGCCACGAACGTCGACGACAGCTGGATGGCCGGGATGCCCCACTGCTCGCCGAGCAGCCGGGCCGGTGCGCCGGCGATGTCGTAGAGGAACAGGTCGGGCCGGTCGTCGGCGTACGCGGCCCGCAGTTGCGGCAGCATGGCGATGGCGTCGTCGAGGAAGAGCGTGAGCTGCTCGATCGGGTCGTCGGTCCCGGAACCACCGTCGCCGGGCAGCGTCGTTTCGTACGGCTTCAGCTCGGCGCCGGTGCGCTCGATGATCTCGGCGAAGGCGGGGGCGTTGGCGTAGGTGACCCGGTGACCGCGCTGCACGAGGGTACGGATGATCTCCAGGCTCGGGTTGACGTGGCCGTGGAACGGGATGCTGACCATGGCGATGTGCGGCACGGGACCTCCGGAGCTTGGAGACGAGACGTTTCGTCTCGTCAACAGCGAAGCACGATGTCCCGAGCGCGTCAAGACGAGACGTACCGTCTCGCGGTAGGCTGTCGTGGTGACCCCACAGCCCGCCCGGCGCAGCGAACAGTCCCGCCGCGCGATCCTCGCCGCCGCCCTGGCGCTGCTGACCGAGCAGGGCTACGCCGCCGTCACCGTCGAGGCCATCGCCGCCCGCGCTGGGGTCGGCAAGCAGACCATCTACCGCTGGTGGCGCGGCAAGGGCGGGGTCATCCTGGACGCGCTCACCGACAACTTGCCGGAGGTCCTCGCCCTGCCCGACACCGGTGACCTGCGGGCCGACCTACGTGAGGTGCTCCGGGCCACGGTCGCCGAGTTCGCCGATCCACGGCTGTCCGCCACCACCCGCGCCATCACCATCGAGACACTCGCCGACGAGGAGCTGGCCGACCAGGCGCGCGACCGGTTGCTCCGCCCCCAACTGGACATGGTCCACACTCGGCTGGAGGCCGCCCGCGACGCCGGCCAGGTCCGCCCCGACGCCCCCCTGGACCAGGTCGTGGAGCTGCTGTTCGGCCCGCTCTACCATCGCTGGCTGCTGCGCACCGGACCGCTGACCGACGAGTACGCCGACAGCATCGTCGACCTCGTCGTCGCCGCCGTCACCCCCGCCGGCACGTCTACCGGCACCCGCTGAGGAGCACGCACACCATGATCGAACCGTACGACACCGGGATGCTCGACGTCGGAGACGGCCACCAGCTCTACTGGGAGGTCTGCGGCAACCCCGACGGCGTACCCGTCGTCGTGCTGCACGGCGGGCCGGGCAGCGGATGCACGCCCCGGCACCGCCGGTCGCTCGACCCCGAGCGCTTCCGTGTCGTCCTGTTCGACCAGCGCAACTGCGGCCGCAGCACCCCGACGGCGGCCGACCCGGCCACCGACCTGAGCGCCAACACCACCGGCCACCTCGTCGCCGACATCGAACGGCTCCGCACGCACCTCGGCGTCGACCGGTGGGTCGTGTACGGCGGTTCCTGGGGCGCGACGCTGGCCCTGGCGTATGCGACGAACCACCCCGACCGGGTACGCGGCATGGTCCTCGTCGCGGTCACCATGACCCGCCGGTCCGAGGTCGACTGGCTGTACCGGGGTGCCGGCCGGTTCTTCCCCGAGGCGTGGCAGCGGTTCATCGCCCACGCCGGCCTGCCCGGCTACCGGCTGCCGACCGACAGCGCGCCGCCGATCGAACCGGTGCTGCTGCGCTACGGCCAGCTGCTCGCCGACCCCGACCCGGCGGTACGCCAGCGGGCCGCCGACGAGTGGTGCGCCTGGGAGGACGCGCTGATCTCCGAGGAGCACAACGGCAACCCGGGCGCGTACTCCGACCGGGAGCTGCGGCAGCGGCTCACGATGACCCGGATCTGCGCGCACTACTTCGGCAACGGCGCGTTCCTCGCCGACGGCGAGATCCTGCGCAACGTGCCGAAGCTGGCCGGGATCCCGGGGGTGCTGATCCACGGGCGCACCGACGTCAGCGGTCCGGCGATCACCCCGTGGGAAATCGCGCAGGCCTGGCCCGACGCGCGGCTGCACATCATCGGCGACGCCGGGCACACCGGCACCGCCACGATGCGGCGCGTCCTGGCCGACGCCGCCGACACGATGGCCCAGCAGACCGGGGCGGTGCGGTTCCGTGAGTGACGTTCCAGACCTCGGTCCCCCGCCCCAACGCGTCACCGTCGGAGCGGACCAGGTGCGTCAGCTCATCACCGACCAGTTCCCGCACCTGGCGAACCTCCCGATTGAGCCGGTGGCCAACGGCGGCTGGGACAACTGGACCTTCCACCTCGGCCCCGACCTGCTGGTACGGCTGCCCAGCGCCGCCGAGTACGCCCTGGCGGTCGACAAGGAACATCGGTGGCTCCCGGACCTCGCCGCTCGGCTGCCGCTGCCCGTTCCCACCCCAGTGGCGAAGGGCGAGCCTGCTGCGGGCTATCCGTACCCGTGGTCGATCTACCGGTGGCTCGACGGCGAGTCGGCGAGGGCGGACCGCATCGCCGACCCGACGCGATTCGCGGACGACCTGGCCGAGTTCCTGGCAGCCTTGCAGGGCGTCGACGCCGCTGGCGGCCCGCAGCCGGGTCTCCACAACTGGTTCCGGGGCGGCACCCTACGCACGTACGACCAGGAGGTTGAGCACGCGCTCGCCGAGTTGGGCGACCACGTCGACGCTGAACTGGTGCGCGAGGTCTGGGCAGCGGCGCTCGACGCCCGCTGGGACGGTGTCGACCGTTGGTTCCACGGAGACATCGCCCCGGGAAACCTCCTCCTTGCTGACGGGCAGTTGGCGGCCGTCATCGACTTCGGCACCTGCGGCGTCGGTGACCCGGCCTGCGACCTGGCGATTGCCTGGACCTTGCTGACCAGCGACAGCCGGCACGCGTTCCGCGTGCGGCTGGCGGTGGATGACGCGACGTGGGCACGCGGACGAGGCTGGGCACTCTGGAAAACCCTCGCCAGCTGCTCCAATGCCTCGGCAGATCCCGAGAAGGCAGAAGAACTCGCGAACGCGCACCGTATCCTCGCCGGAATCTGCTCCGAATTCACGGCCAACAACGTTGTCACCGAGACTCGCCCGTGACGGCGACCGACGCCTGGCCCCGGCGCTCTCGCCCAGCCGACCAGTGGCGCAGGTCCTCAGTGCGTTGACATCCTCGCCGCCCTAAACGGCGGCGATTCCAGCCACGCCGCGCGTGACACGCGCGGTGTTCTGGTGGGTTACCGTTTCACCGCGCGGTGCCGGGACGGGTCCCGGTCCTACCCGCGCTCCACGGTCGTTGAAGTCCGCCTGCCCGGCGGCCTTGATGTTGATCGCGGCGTTGACGTCCCGGTCGTGGTGACCGCCACACGGACAGACCCACGACCGGACGTCCAGCGCCATCTTCTCGTTGACGCGCCCGCAGTTTGAGCACGTCCGGGTGGACGGGAGCCACCGGTCCACCCGGGCGAAGGTACGTCCGTACCTCGCCGCCTTGTACTCCAGCATGCCGACGAACGACGACCATCCCGCGTCGTGCACGGACTTCGCCAGCCGGGTCCGGCCGAGACCGACGACACACAGGTCCTCGACGTACACCGCTTGATTCTCGCGGATGATCGTCGTGGACAGCTTGTGCTGCCAGTCCCGCCGGGTGTCGGCCACCCGGGCGTGCGCCCTGGCGACCTTCACAACGGCTTTCCCACGGCGGTTGCTGCCCCGCTGTTTACGCGACAGGGCCTGCTGCAGCCGCTTGAGCTTGCGGGCCGCGCGGCGCAGGAACCTGGGTGCGGCGACCTTCGTGCCGTCGGACATGACCGCGAAGTGCGTCAGCCCCAGATCGATCCCCACCTCGGCATCGGTCGGCGGCAACGGCTCGTCCTCGCTGGTCTGCACGACGAACGAGGCGAAGTACCGCCCGGCGGCGTCCCGGATGACCGTCACGGACGACGGGTCCGACGGCAGTATCCGGGACCAGCGGACCGTGAGGTCGCCGATCTTCGGCAGCCGCAGACGGCCGTTGGCCAGGACCGTGAACCGGGAGTTGCGGGTGAAACGGATGGCCTGCCGGTTGTCCTTACGGGACCGGAACCTCGGCGGCGCCACCTTCGCACCCTTGCGTCTGCCGGTGATCGAGGCGAAGAAGTTGCGGTAGGCGGTGTTCAGGTCCGCGAGGGCCTGCTGCAACACCACCGCCGACACCTCGCCCAGCCACGCCCGTTCCGGTGTCGTCCTGGCCCGCGTGATGACCCGCTTCGACAGCTCGGCGTCCGAGATGTACGGCAGGCCCTGCTCGCGGGCGGTCTGCCGTGCACGCAGCCCGTCGTTGAACACCACCCGCGCGCACCCGAACGCCCGGGCCAGCGCGATCTGCTGGCCGGGTGTCGGATAGACCCGGAACTGGTACCGGAGCTGCACGAACCATACGATATCATGTTGGTCTATGGCAGAAGTTGAGGGTATCCGTACCGGTAGGCACTGTGTCTTCGCGATGCATGTTCACTTGGTTTTCGTGACGAAGTTCCGGCACACGGTGTTCGCCGACCGGCACCTGACCCGCATGGAAGCCATCATGCGGGACGTATGCCGCGACTTCGAGGCCGAAATGGTCGAGTTCAACGGCGGCCACAACCACGTCCACCTGCCGGTCGACCACCACCTACCCAAAGTCGCCGTTTCCCGCCTGGTCAACTCACTCAAGGGCGTCCCGTCGCGCCGCCCGCGGCAGGAGTTCCCCGACCTCGCACGCCACTACCACCGGGCCAACAAACTCTGGTCGGGCTCGTACTTCGCGGGTTCCGTCGGCGGCGCGCCACTGAGCATCGTGAAGCAGTACATCGAGCAGCAGAACCGGCCAGGTTAGAGCACTGCTCGGGCCCTGGCGGCCCTCCCAGCGCGGGCCTTCACCCCCGGCCTGAAGGCCGGAGCACTGGCCCGCATTCCGGTAGCCGGGCCACCACCCGGCCGGTGACGTCGTCGAGGCGCCACGGTCCATCGTGCCGCGAATCCAATGCGCCGTCTCGGTGGTCGCCGAGCAGGAACACCTGGCCGGCGGGCACGGTCACCGGCGTGCATTCGGTGTAGGTGCCGGCCGGCAGGTACGGCTCGTCCAGCGCGGCACCGTTGCGGTACACCAGGCCGTCGCGGCAGGTCAGCTCGTCGCCGGGTAGGCCGATCACCCGCATGGTCCGGGCCCGGTCGACCGGGTCGAGCACGACGACGTCGCCGACGTCCACGCCGGTGACCCGGTACGCCACCCGGTCGACCAGCATCCGCTGCCCCGCATCGATCGTCGGCGACATCGACCACGACGGTACGTACACGACGGTCAGCACCCACTGTTGTGCCACGGCGGCGAGCAATGCCACGACGAGCACGCCGGCCGTGGCGCGCCGTACCCAGGTGGCCGCGACCCAGCTCGCGGCCGTGACCACCCACCGGCCAGCGCCGGTGGACCGCTCCCGCAGTGACACCCACACGCCGCCGGCCGCCCAGCGCACCGCTTCCGCGTCCGTGGTGACCTCGTCGAACTCGGCGAGGACGGCTTCACCCCACGGCCCGCCCCGGTCGCCGCCGCGGCGTACCGCCCTGCGCAGAACTGCCCGAGCGGCCCGTCGAACGGGGTTGTGGCCGGCGGCCGTCGGGGTCAGCGGCGGGGCCGGCTTGGAGCTGGGCATCGTCAAGCCTCCTGGATGGTCGGGCGGGGCGCGGGCGCGGCGTGGCCGGTGGCGCGGCGGCGGGACTGGGCGTTGGCGGACTCGCTGTGCTGGGCTTCAGCCAGCCGGGTCCGCGCGAGAGCGGCCCCGTCGGTGGTGAGCCGGTACACGTGCCGGGGTGGCCGGCCAGGGCTGGCCGGTTCCCGCCACTGCGCCTCCAGCAGGCGCTGCTCGGCCAGGCGCATCAGGATCGGATAGAGCGACCCGCTGGCCAGGCCGGTTTCCTTGCTGAGCTGGTAGCCGTAGCGCCAGTCGTCGGGCGCGGCCAGGAAGCAGGCGAAGATCCGCAGTGTCTGCTGCGAGCTGTTCGGTCGACGTGGCATGACCGAAACTCTACATATAAAGACTATGCCGGTCCAGTCCGTCCCGCCTGAGCCTGCGGCGGGCCCTGCTGTCGGCCCCTCGCCGGCCGGCAGCAGGGCTGAGGCACCGAACGGCTCGATCGCTATCGAGAAATATGGATTGACTCTGCCCGGCGCCGGGTGGCCTCTGCGGCTGCTGCTCGAATTCGAGGAGTCGGAATTCCAGCAGCTCAACGCCGAGCGGCTCGGCCGGCTGATCGCCATCTGACGCTTCCCGGACAAGGTCCACCGGGCCCGCGAGGATTTGGGCGAATCCGCCATGTCCAGGCAAAGTCGGGTGCATCTCCCGCCGGCTGTCCAGTCAGGATGCGGACCTCGGCCAGGCGGAGAAGCCGCGCGGCGGACCGACGGCCGCAGGGCATTGACATCGATGACACATCCCGGCAGGCTTTTGCGAAACCTCCTCGGGGCGGGCGGCGGACCCGGTTGTTTCGAGGCTGTTCCGAGTAGCGTCAGTCGATTTGCACCCCTCAGCGATGGTGGTGGATGCGTACAGATTCTGATTCGGCCTGGCCGTCTTCTCTCGATAGATCGGAGATCTGATGCGTGTCGCCCTGCTCACCACCACTCAACACGGCCACCTGAACCCGTACATTCCGGTGGTCAACGCGCTTCAGGCAGCCGGCTGTGACGTCGCGCTGCTGCTGCTGTCGGCCGACGGTGGCGTGCTCGACGAGCAGCGCAGTCAGGCCCTGGGCAAGGCGGAGGTGCACGCGGTCGGGCAGGTCGAGATGGCACCGTGGAGCGACGAACCGGCGAAAATCGGCCCGATGCTGCAGTCGTCGCCGGTGGCCGGGCAGACAGCCGACGTGCTGCGGGCGACGGCACCGGATTTCGTGCTTGTCGACTCGCTGCCGGTCACCGCGTCGGCCATGGTTGGCGCCCATGCGTCCGGCGTGCCGTACGGGATGATCTGGGCCAATCTGGGTGGGGTGTGCCCGGCCGAACATCGGCGCGGTCGCTGGCTGTACGACGAACAGGTCGGCAACTATCTGACCAGGCACGGGGTGTCGTGGTCGATGCGTACCCATTCGGCGCGTTCGCCGATTCTCAATCTGATGCCGACGATTCCCGCCCTGGTCGGGAACGACGCGGTCACCGACGACGGGGTGCAGTTGGTCGGGTTGCCGGGCGCGGCGGGCGCCCGCGGCGACGAGGTCGCCTTTCCCGGCCTGGACCGGATCGACCCCGACCGTCCGCTGGTGTACGTCTCCTTCGGCACGATCTTCTACCGGCGGCCGGACCTGCTGCGTACGGTGATCACCGGGGCGGCGGCGACCGGTGCGCAGGTGATCGCGTCGGTCGGCGACCTCAGCGCGGAGCTGGCGCTGCCCGACGACGTGTTCACCGCCCCGTACCTGCCGCAACGTGAGGTCCTCGAACGCGCCGACGTGTTCATCACCCACGGCGGGTACAACTCGGTCGCCGAGTCGATCCGGGCGCAGACCCCGATGCTGGTGATCCCGCTCGCCGTCGATCAGCCCATCCAGGCGTACTTCGTGGGCAGCGCCGGCTTCGGCACGGCGCTGGAACCGGCCGGCGTCACCCGGCAGGCGGTCACCGACGCGGTCACCGATCTGCTCGACCCCGGACGGGACTACCGGGCCAGGCTGCGGGCCGCGCAGCCGCAGTGCGGCGACTCCGCCGCGCGTACCGCCGACCTGGTCGTCGACACCGTCGAGACGCTGCGGCGCGAGGGCGAGCGGTGACGATCGAACTGCAGCGGCCGGTGGGCGACCCGATCGTGGTCGACGACCCCGAGCGTCTGTCGTTCCGGGTGGATCGCCGCGCCTACACCGACGACGGCCTGGCCGCGCAGGAGATGACCAGGATCTTCGACCGCTGCTGGCTGTACGTCGGGCACGAGTCGGAGATACCCGCGCCGGGCTCCTATGTGGCACGTGACGTCGGCGGGCGGCCGGTGGTGATGGCGCGCGGCTCCGACGGGGTGATCCGGGTGTTCGCCAACAGCTGCCCGCACCGCGGGGCGCTGATCTGTTCGCAGCCGGCCGGGCAGGCCCGGTCGTTCCGCTGCCCGTACCACGACTGGACGTTCTCCAACCAGGGCGACCTGGTCGGCGTGCCGATCCCGGACGGGTACGGGCCCGGTTTCCGCAAGGCGGACTTCGGCCTGGCACGGCACCGCAGCGACAGCTACCGGGGTTTCGTGTTCGTCACCTTCGACCCGGAGCAGCCGCGCACCCTGACCGGGTACCTGGCGGGTGCCACGGAGTACCTCGACCTGATCGACGACCAGTCCGAGGTCGGGATGGAGGTCATCCAGGGTGCGCAGCTGCACGGTGCCCGGGCCAACTGGAAGCTGATGATGGAGAACAGCGTCGACATCTACCACTTCCGGGCACTGCACAAGCGGTACGTCAGCTACATGGAGTCGCTGGGGTCGGTGCCACCGCGACGCCGGGGCGGCTTCGGCCGTGCCCTCGGGCTGGGGCACGGCGCCAACGAGCTGCCACCGGCGGCGGCCCGCCCGCTCGCCTACTGGACGCCGATGTTCGCCGCCGACGTGCGGCCCCGGATCGAGGCGACGGCCGCCCGGTTCGTCGAACGGTTCGGTGCGCAACGCGCCGAACGGATCACCGGCACCAACCGCG
Source organism: Micromonospora sp. LOL_021 (assembly GCF_048060215.1). Classification (NCBI taxonomy): domain Bacteria; kingdom Bacillati; phylum Actinomycetota; class Actinomycetes; order Micromonosporales; family Micromonosporaceae; genus Micromonospora; species Micromonospora sp. LOL_021. Next base: position 129,296 of record NZ_JBHMIN010000010.1, read on the forward strand.
CGGTGCTGATCTTCCCCAACCTGATGATCATCGACGCGATCGCGATCACCATCCGCAAGATCGACCCGGTCGGCGCCGACCAGATGGCCATCACCTCGGTCGCCCTGGCCCCCCGCGACGAGGACCCCGACATCCGGGAACTGCGCAAGAGCCACTACCTGACGTTCCTCGGCCCCGCCGGCTTCGCCACCCCCGACGACATCGAGATCATCGAGTCGTGCCAGCGGGGGTACCTCAATCGCGCGGTCCGCTACTCGGACCTGTCGCGCGGCATGAACAAGGCTGTCCCGGAGACCACCGACGAACTTCCCGCCCGCGAGTTCTGGCGGCAGTGGGACCGGCTGATGCAAGGGACGTGACCAGGATGATCACCGAGCTGACGGTCGACGACACGGCCCAGGTGCGGCTGTGGCACCGGGTGAGCCAGTTCCTCTTCCGGGAGGCGCGGCTGCTCGACGAGTGGCGACTACGCGAGTGGTACGACGAGATACTGACCGCCGACATCCGCTACTCGGTGCCGGCCACCGACGTGCGGGGCGAGCCGGCCGACGCGCTCGGGCTCATCGACGACGACGCCGCCCGGCTGCGCCAGCGCATCGAACAACTGCTCAACGGCGAGGTGTGGTGCGAGAACCCCCGGTCGCGGACCAACCGGATGATCACAAACGTGGAAATCCTGGCCGACCGGGGCACCCACCTCGACGTGGCGGCGAACGTCGTCGTGCACCGGTTCGGGCACGGACGCTCCGACGCGTACGTCGGAAAGTACCGGTTCGAGCTCGTCGCCGACGGCGAGACGTTCCGGGTCCGCCGCCGGCTCGTCGTGCTCGATCACGAGACGTTGTACGAGCACGGCAAGCTCAGCATCATCCTGTGACCGGACAGTGACGGCGGCCGCCCCGGGCAGCGCCCCACCCGTCGCCGCCACCGCGCCGCCGGGTCTGCCCCGCGAGGTCTACGTCCTCAGCGTCGTCGGTGGCTGCGTCATGCTGGGCCTCGGACTGGTGCTGCCGGTGCTGCCGGTGTACGCGGCGACGTTCGGGGCCGGCCCGGCCCAGATCGGCGTACTCGTCGCCCTGTTCGCGTTGCTGCGGCTGGCCACCAGCCCGTTCTGCGGCCGGCTCGCCGCCCGGTTCGGGGAACGGCGGGTGCTCGTCGCCGGCCTGCTGCTGTGCGCGGTCTCGTCGGCCCTGACCGCGTTCGCCGGGTCGTACGGGCAACTGCTCGTGTTCCGCGGCCTCGGCGGCGTCGGCTCGGTGCTGTTCTCGGTGTCCGCGCTGGCGACGCTGCTGGCGGTCGCCCCCGCCGAACAGCGGGGCCGGGCCAGCGCCGTCTTCGAGGCGGGCTTCCTGCTCGGCGGGATCTGCGGGCCGGCACTCGGCGGGCTGCTCGCCCTCATCACCCTGTCCGCGCCGTTCCTGGTGTACGCCGTACTGCTGCTGGCCGCCACGGTGCTGACCCTGGCGGTGCTGCGGACCTGCGCAAGCGCCGGCACCCAACCGGGCCGTGCCGTGGTCCGGCTGCCGGTCCTGCTGCGGGACCGGCGCTACCTGGTGGCCTGTACGGCGGCGCTGGCGCAGGGCTGGGTCCTGTTCGGACTGCGCAGCGCGCTGGTCCCCACCGTGGTCGTCGGGTGGGGACACGACGTGACCTGGGTCGGATGGGCGTTCACCATCTCCGCCGTCGTGCAGGCGCTGCTGATCATGCCGGCCGGTCGGGTCGTCGACCGGGCCGGCCGGCGACCCGCCATGATCGCCGGCACCGGGCTGGCCGCCACGGCGATCACCGCCCTGGTGTTCGTGGACACCTACGCCTGGCTCGTCGTCGGACTCTGCGGGTACGCGGCGGGATCGGCGCTGCTCAACGCCGCACCGGCGGCGCTGATCGGGGACGTCGTCGCCGGCCGGGCCGGCAGCGGCGTCGCCGTCTTCTCGATGTGCACCGACATCGGTGCCGTCGTCGGACCGGTCGTCGTCGGGCTCGTCGCCGAGCAGGCGGGCGTCGCGGCCGCCTTCGGCAGCGGCGCGGCGCTGCTGGTCGTCGCCTTCGCGGCGGCGTGGACGTTGACCACGGTTCGACCGATGACCACTGTCGTCCCACCGACCCGAAGGAGTTGACCGATGGATCAGCCGGCTGCCCGACGTGACCGAGGTGAGGCCATGTTCCAGCAGGTCTTCGGGCGCGAACCACGCCCCGGTTCCTACCCGGAGTTCCTGCAGCTCACCGTCGACCACCTGTTCGGTGAGATCTGGACCCGCCCGCACCTGAGCGTCGAGGAACGTGAACTGGTCGCGTTGAGCGCGGTCACCCTGGCGCGCACCGACTGGGAGCTGCGCGGCCACATCGGCGCTGCCCTGCACCTCGGAATGTCGCGGGAGAAGATCATCGAAGTCATCATCCAACTGGCCTACTACGGCGGCTGGCCGGTCGCCAACAACGGGCTGCGGGTCGCCCAGGAGGTCTTCGCCGAACTGGACGCCGCCACCGGCAGAGACACCGACGATGACCGGTGAACCGTCGCCCCTCGACCCGGCCGAGAAGGTCGACCTGTGGCGGCAGCGGTTCTTCGAAGCCCAGGCCGCCGCTGAGGAGTTCATCCTCGGAGAACACGGCGAAGAAGGGCTGGCCGCGTGGATCCAGGCGAACTCGCGCATCACCGCCGACCTGCTGCGGGCGCAACGGCCGGCCGGGGTGTCCGCCACCGACCACTTCATGACCCGGCTGCAACGTCAACTGCTGCTGTACGACTCGGCGGTGACCAGTGAGCCCCAGCCGTCCGGCACCGTGCTGCGCAACGCCGACTGCGGGATCCTCCGCTACCGCAGACGGGCCGCCCGCGCCGGCGTCGTGCTGACCTTCTCGTCACCGTGCCCGTACTGCCAGGAACTCAACACGGCGATCGCCGCCCGCTACGTGGAACCGGACGTCACGGTGTCGTGCGACCAGGCCGGCGACGGGTGCACCTGGCGCGCGGAGTCCGCTCACCCGCCAGGAGACGACGACGCGGCCGGGTCGCCGCAGCGTGGCCGGACCGGCGACTGAACCACCGGCAACGCCGTACGCGCGCGTGCCGGCGACCGGCTGACGTCGAGTGTCATGCCGAGCTGCCGGCCCACCGCCACACACAGGTCGACCGCGGCCGTACGGGTCAGGTCCTGATGCTCGCCCTGGGTGACGCACGCCGACGCCACGTTCCTGTTCCGTAGCCGCAGGTACCACGGGAACAACGAACCCAGCGCAGGCTCGGTCAGCATCGTGCGCGAATGCACGATCGTCCCCACCAGCAGGTTGCCGAACGGGCGCTGCCCGGCGTTCATGAAACTCTTCAACCGCTCCTGGAAAATCTTCAACACCGCCGGTACGTTGCCCGCGTACACCGGCATCGCGAGCAGCATCGCCTGCGCGCCCTCGGCCAGGTCGACGACCTGCGCGAAGTCGTCGTCGAGTGTGCACCGACCCACCTCGGGGTCCAGGCAGGTGTCCTCGCCCTCGCACATCGCGATGCGATGGTCGATCAACCGGATCCGCTCGATCCGCGCGTCGCCGACCTCCCGGACGACACCGCTGATCGCCGCCTCGAGCAACGCGTCGGTCAGCGACGGCAGACGCTTATGTGTGCAGGACAACGCGATGATCTTCACCCGAGGGGCCCTCCCCTGTCCGCTCAGCGCCACGGTGGACCGGCCACCTGACCATGCGTACGTGGCCGCTCACCGAGACAGCCCCAACCTACCGTGCCACCTCGGCCTGGAACTCCTCTGATGTCACGCGGCGGCGGGCTGGTGGGCGCTGCGCAGCTGCGGGTGCCGTTGCTCCCAGGCCTGTCTGACGCCACGTGGAACCCACAGGTCCAGCCAGAGCCGGACCAGCGTCGGGCCGTGCAGCCAGGTGACCAGCTCGACCGGGGTGACCGCCTCGACCAGGACGGTTTCGTACATCCACCGCAGCAGTGCGGGGTTGTCGAGGTTGACCCGGCGGTCGGGCTGCCAGTGCAGCCGATGCGGCAACTCGACGACGCCACTGACTGGTCCGCGCAGCTGCGCGAGGTCAGCAACGACTGCCGCGCGACGACCCGGCCGAGCCAGGTACGGCACGATGCCACCCTCGGCTTCGCTGCGTCTCACGTCATACAAGGTAGCGGGCGATCCCGTCGCGAGCTGGCCCTACGGTGTCGACGCGGCGGGCCTGAGCCGGTTGTCGGCTACGCCGAACCAGCGGGGCAGGTGGTGGAGCAGATCCTGCTGGTCGTCGCCGACCCAGGCCACATGGCCGTCGGGACGCAGCAGGACGGCGGCTACGTCCAGGTCGTCGCTGGCGTCGACGACGTGGTCGACCCGGTCCACCCAGCCGGTGACCGACAACCGGCCGGTCTGGTCGAGCAGCAGTCCACGGCCGCCACGCGTCAGCTCGTACAGGCGGCGGCCGCCGGCCAGCGCTACGTCGCGCAGCCGCCGGCCGAGCAGGTCGTGGGCTGAGCCGCCACCGCCGTCGCCGTCCTCGCCGCCGACGTCGTAGCGGATCCCGATGGCGGTGACCTTCTCGATCAGGCGGCGGTTGACCTCCTCGATGTCCATCAGCTCGGCGAGCAGCCGGCGCACCGCCTGCGGGCCCGGCTCGGTGGACAGCAGTTCCATCTGCGCCCGGGTGTTGTCCAGCACGGCGGCCGCCACCGGGCGCCGTTCGGTGTGGTAGCTGTCGAGCAGCCCGCCGGGCGCCCAGCCGGCGACCTCGGCCGCGAGTTTCCAGCCGAGGTTGAGCGCGTCCTGGATGCCGAGGTTGAGGCCCTGGCCGCCGAGTGGCGGATGGATGTGCGCGGCGTCGCCGGCCAGCAGGACCCGGCCGACCCGGTAGCGCTGCGCAAGCCGGGTGGCGTCACCGAACCGGGACAGCCAGCGCGGTGAGTGCACGCCGAAGTCGGTGCCGGCGGTCACCCGCAGTTGCCGGGCGAACTCCTCGATGGTCGGTGCGACGCTACGGTCGGCGGCCACCCCTGCGGCGGGCACCACCAGCCGGTACACGCCGTCGCCCAGCGGCGCGGCCCCGAACCGCTTCTCGGTGACGCGGACCTCGGCGACCACGGCGGCGACGGTCTCCGGCGCTACGGCCACCGTCATCTCGCCCAGCAGGGTGTCGACCCGGGTCGGTTCGCCGGGAAAGGCGACGCCGAGCAGGTTGCGCACTGTGCTGCGGCCGCCGTCGCAGCCGACCAGGTAGCGCGAACGCAGCCGGGTCCCGTCGGCCAGTTCCGCGGTCACCTGACCGTCGTCTTGGCGCAGGCCGACCAGTTCGCAGCCGCGCCGGATCTCGGCACCGAGTTCGGTGGCGCGTTCGGTCAGCAGGCGGTCGGTGACGGGTTGCGGGATGGCGAGCACGTACCCGTGCGCGGTGTCCAGCCGGTCCGGCGCGGGTTTGTCGATGCCGGCGAAGCCGCCGAACGGATACCGCTGGCCGTACGCGAGGAACCGGTCCAGCAGGCCACGCTGGTCCATGATCTCGATGCTGCGCACATGCAGGCCGCCCGCGCGGACGTGGCTGGTCGGCTCCGTGTCCTTTTCCACGACGAGTACGGACACGCCGTGCAGCCGTAACTCGCTGGCCAGCATCACACCGGTCGGCCCACCGCCGGCAATGATGACGTCGAACATTCGGTTCCCCCATTTCTGCGATCAGCCATCCGGGCAGCGTCGATCAGCGGACACACGTACGTGAATCCGCGCGTTTTCGCAGCTGACGGCTTCGGTCGCACATTCTGCGCCGCGACCCGGGTCTTGCCGCAAGGCCCCCTATGCGATATACGTTGAATACGGCGAGGAACGGTTGCTTCCTTGCCGTATTCAGTCGGCCTCGCGTGTCGTACGGAGGGCTACGGTCGGCCGTCGAGGAACATCCGCAGTCGGGTCAGGGTCTGCTTGTCGTCGCCGG
>NZ_JBHMIN010000011.1:0-133695 GCF_048060215.1 Micromonospora sp. LOL_021
CGTCGGTGATCTGCTCGACGGTGCCCCAGCCGGAGGAGGGGCGCTGCTGGAACAGGCCCCGTCGCTGGCGGCGGCAAGCCCAAACCCGTACGGAGATTGGAGAACGTCATGTGCCTCCTCCTCACAACAGTGGTCTGCGTGCTGGCCGGGCTGGTTGGCGTGGTGGGTGGGTTTGTGTTGTGCCGGTGTCGGCACCGGTGGTGTCCGGTGTGCGGGCAGACGTTGACCTGCCGGGACTGCACCGCCCCGATCGACCGAACCTGGGGCACCACGCCACCACCACCGGCTCCGCCGCAGTCGGGCCCACGCGGGCGGCGGTGGCGCACCCAGGCCCGGGTGCAGCGGCGGTGACCGGCCGCGACGACGTGCCGCATGTGCCCGTACGGCCGGTCTGGTCCTGTTCGGGGTGTGGGCCGCGGGTCGACTGGCCGTGCGGGTACGCGCGGGCCGAGTTGACCGCGAACCTGGACCCGATCTCCCACAGCATGTACGCGGCCGAGCGGATGGCCGAGGCGATCGCCGACCTGCCGGAGGAGGCGACGCCGGGGGACCTGTTCACCCGGTTCCTGGCGTGGACGAGGCGGGCCGGCCGGTGACCGTCTACCGCACCCGCACCCGCGACTGGTCGACCCCATCGTCGACACCGGCACCGCTGGCGGAGCCGGCCGTACCGTTGCCGCCCGCCGGTCGGCTCGCCGACGAACTGTTCCTGATCGCCCACGACGACGTCACCGGCCGACTGCGCGCCCCAGCCGGAGTCGTCGGGCGTGGGCTGGCCACCGCGATCCTCGCCGACCTGGCCCTCGCCAGCGCGGTCGCGGTCGCCGTGTCCGGCATGGTCGTCACCGGCACGGCCGCGCCGGGTGCCGTCGACCCGTGGGGGCGTACGGTGCTGCGCTGGATCGACACCGACACACCGCACCCACCGGCCGCCTGGATCGACCGGCTCGCCGGGCACGCGTACCGCAGTGTCGCCGACCGGCTCACGGCTGCCGGGCTGGTGCGGCCCCGCACGGTCCGCCGCTGGTGGCGTCGGGACACCGTCTACCCGCCGGTCGACACGAACGTCGCGGCCTGGCCGTGGGCGCGGTTGTCGATGCGGGTACGCCGCCGCACCCGTCTCAGCGTGCACGACAGCACGTTGGCCCGACTCTGTGTGGCAACCGGACTCGGCGGCCACATTCTCGGCGTGGACACGTTGACCGCCCGTCGGCAGCTGCGGCAGCTGCTCACGCCCGTACCACCGGGGGTCGATCAGCTGGTGCGGCATCTTGCCGCCACCGACGGATGGAGCCGGCACAGTCAGCATGACCGACGGAGCCGGCACGGCCGGCGGGGCCGGCGGTGACCGCGACCGCCGGCCCCGCCGGCCCAGGCGCATGCCTCGGGGCCAGACCCGTGAGTGCCTGGCCCCGAGGCGAGGGGTCAGTTCCGGAGACTCCACTGCTGGTTGGCGCCGCCCCAGCAGCTGTACAGCTGAATCATCGCCCCGTTACCGCTGCCGCCGGCATCGAGGCACAACCCTGACTGCGCGCTGGTGATGGTGCCGTTGGAGACGTTCCACTGCTGGTTCGCGCCGCCGTGGCAGTCATAGATGATCACGGGTGTGCCGTTGCTGGTTCCGCCACCTGAGGCGTCCAGGCACTTGCCGTTCACCGTCAGCTGCCTGCTCGAGGTCTGGGTGAACCGCTGGTTGGCGCCACCCCAGCAGTCGTACAACTGCAGCTGGGTGCCGTTGGTGGTGCTCGCGTTCGGGACGTCGAGACACCGGCCGGACTGCTGACCGACGATCATCTGGCCGGAACCGGACGGTGGGTTGGAGGGGTTTCCCGGGTTGCCGGGGTTGCCGCTGCCGCCTTCCCAGACGGTGATGTCGGAGCTTCCCTGGCTCTGGTAGCCCTCGGTCGCCATGACCTGGTAGGCCCAACTGCTGCCGAGGTTGAGGCCGGCACGTGCCCAGGCGTCGAAGTGGTTGGCGGTGGTGATGGTGCCGCCGGTGCGCTTCTGCTGGCGGACGCTCCAGTACTGGTAGAACGTCTGGGTCCCGTCGATCGACGGCGCGTTGACCCGCTGGCTGCGCAGAATGTCGTAGGTGCCGCCGTCGGTGGTCACCGAACCGAGCCGCTGCGCGCCGCTGCTCGGGTTGTAGCTGCCGAAGTTCTCGACGATGTAGTACTCGATCAGCGGGTTGCGGGTCCATCCGTACAGGGCGAGGTAGGTGTTGTTGTTGCCCGGGTTGTAGCTGCCCGAGTAGCTGATCGTCCGGCGGCTGCCGGTGGCCCAGCCCTTGCCGCCGACCCAGTTGTTGGTGCTTCTGCCCCAAGAGCTGGAGTACCGGCCGTTCTCGCGCAGCACCATGCAGGCGTCGCCGCTGTCTTTCCAGAACGAGAAGTAGAACCCGTTGTGGGTGCCGGTGGTGTTCGAGCAGACCTGCCGGTCGGCTTCGGCGTGGGCGGGGCTGGCCAGGAGCGCGGCGGTGCCGGTCGTGACCAACGCTACGGCGCAGGCACCGCTGATGAGCATTCTGCGGAGCCGGCCGCGTCGGCGGCTCTCAAGTTGCGGGGGGACGTTCTTCATTTCGCGTGCTTCTCCTTGTGCGAGGCGGCGCGAAGCAACCGGCGGGGGTGGGTGCGGTCGAGGGACGACCGCCACCACCCGCCGGTGCCGCGCCAGGGTGGACGGAACTGCAGGACCGCTGGCTGTGGGCGCGCCACTGCTGCTTCGGTGTCACCGTGACCCTTCGGGACTCGAGATGACAAGGCAGCATCTATATTTACCGGCATCGTTATCTGGCCCTACGGCATCAGTCAAGACTTCTTGCCCGACCGGCGCCACCGACCAGCCAGACCGACGCCGGCACCTGGTACGTGCGGTCAGTGCGGGTGTGCGCGGGGATGCGGGTGGCGACCTCGTCGCGGAACGCCTCGATGCGCGTGGTCACCTGCCGTCTGCCGTAGGTGTTCTCGATCCGGTCCGGGCGCGTCGCCGAGGTGGCGGTTGATGTGATCGCTCACCACGGCCCGGTCGTCGGCCTGGGTGGCACGTCACTCTAATTCATTTACACCGACCGATGTCAGCGTTAACATTGCTGACACCTTCGTGACGTCGCCCGGCATCCGCATCACGGGCTCCGACCGGACCCGACCCGACGGGACGGCCTGCAGGTCACCGGCCGCACCACCGGCCGCACGCCGGTGACAGCCGTCCCGCCTCCGGTGCCGGCTGCCCGACCGCCGTGGCGATGTCCATCCGCCACCGGTCGACACCGGTAGACAAGGAGTAGCACGTGTGGAAACCCAAGAAGTGGCTTACTGCGGTCCTGGGCGTGCTCGCGATGACGCTCGCGACGACCGTGGCGAGTGAAGGCGTGGCCCCCACCCCGGCACAGGCGCTGGACAACGGGGTGGCCCGTACGCCGCCGATGGGGTGGAACACCTGGAACACCTTCGGCTGCAACATCAACGAGACCCTGATCCGCCAGATGGCCGACGCCATCGTCAATCACGGGCTGCGCGATCTCGGCTACAAGTACGTCGTCGTCGACGACTGCTGGTTCAACCCGAACCGCGACGCGCAGGGCAACCTGCAGGCCCATCCGGAACGGTTCCCCAGCGGCATGAAGGCCCTCGGCGACTACCTGCACTCCCGTGGCCTGCTGTTCGGCATCTACCAGGTGCCGTTGGACCGGACCTGCGCCCAGTACTTCGGCTCGTTCCCCGGCGCCACCGGCAGCCTCAACCATGAATATCAGGACGCCCGGCAGTTCGCCGCCTGGGGCGTGGACTACCTCAAGTACGACTGGTGCTCGCCGACCGGCACCATCAACGACCAGGTGGCCCGGTTCAGCATCATGCGCGACGCGCTGGCCTCCACCGGCCGGCCAATCGTCTACAGCATCAACTCCAACAGCATCCACGAGAAGACCGGGCCGCAGCGCAACTGGAGCGACGTGGCCAACCTCTGGCGGACCACCGAGGACATCACCAACACGTGGGACAGCGGCCAGACCAACGGCTACCCGATGGGCGTCAAGAACATCGTCGACGTCAACGTGCCACTGGCTGGCTACGCCGGACCGGGCGGGTTCAACGACCCGGACATGATGGAGGTCGGCAACGGCGGCATGACCGACACCGAGATGCGCAGCCATTTCGCGCTTTGGGCGATCATGGCCGCCCCGCTGATGATGGGCAACGACCTGCGCTCGGCCAGCACGGCGACGCTGAACATCCTGCGCAACCAGAATCTGATCGCCATCAACCAGGACTCCCTCGGGCTGCAGGCGGTCCAGATCTCCAACGACGGCGCCCGGCGGGTGCTGGCCAAGCGGCTGGCCAACGGCGACGTCGCGGTCGCCCTGTTCAACCAGGGCAGCTCGACCACGACGGTCTCCACCACGGCGGCGGCGATCGGCAAGACCGGCTCTTCGTTCACCCTGCTGGACGCGTGGACCAACGGTACGTCGACCACTTCCGGCAACATCTCGGCGAGCGTCCCGGCGCACGGCACAGTGGTCTACCGGGTCAGCGGCGGCGGCACCGTCGACCCGCCGACCCCGACCACGTTCCGGCTGCGCAGCGAGTCGGCCGGCCGCTGCCTCGACCTGGACAACTCCAACACCGCCAACGGCACCGGGACGCTGATCTGGGACTGCCACGGCAACGCCAACCAGCAGATCACCCAGGACGGTCAGAGCCTGCGGGTCCTCGGTAAGTGCCTGGACATCCCGACCAACGCGACCAACGGCTCCAGGGTCGTGGTCTGGGACTGCCACGGCGGTGCCAACCAGCAGTGGACGCTCAACGGCAACGGCACGGTGAGCAGTGTCCAGTTCCCGTCGCTGTGCCTGGACGTGGACAGCAACGGGACGGCGAACGGCACCCCGGTGATCGTCTGGACCTGCCACGGCAACGCCAACCAGCGCTGGAGCCGCGCGTAGCCGACAGGCCCCCACCCACTCACCGCGTCACTGGGAGATCCTGATGCGTAGACCCAGATCCTTGTTCCGACCGGTCGGTGTCGCGGCGCTGCTGGTCGCGGCGCTCACCGTCACCACCGTGGGTGCGGCGCTCGGCGGGACCGCGTCGGCCGCCGATACCAGCGAGGCCGCGTCGGCCGGCACCGCCGCGTCGGGCGACGCCGTCGGCATCACCGCTGCGACGGCCGGTTGCGGCCGCGCGCCGGGGCTGGCCAGCGGCACCCGTACGATCCAGAGCGGCGGTCGGTCCCGCAGCTACATTCTGCGGCTGCCGGACAACTACCAGCAGAATCAGCCGTACCGCCTGGTCCTTGGTTTCCACTGGTGGGGCGGCACGGCGGTCGACGTCGACACCGGACAGACCGTGCAGCGGGACGTCTGGTCCTACTACGGGCTGCGTCGGCTGGCCAACAACAGCACCCGCCGCAGAACCCGCCGGAGCCGGCGGTGGGCAGCCTGACCCACCGCACCACCACGTACTCGGGTTGCCGGGCCGGTTACCCGGTGGTGTGGGCGGCGTTCGACGGCGGCCACATCGCCGCGCCGCAGGACGGTGCCCCCGGTGACAGCGGTACCCGGACCTGGCTGCCGGGGGAGACCTGGGACTTCTTCACCCAGTTCGGTGCCACGCCGGGTCCGGACCCGACGACTCCACCGCCGGGTCCGACCACCCCGCCGCCCGCGACCGGTGCGTGCATCGCGACGTACCAGACCATCGGCTCGTGGCCGGGCGGCTTCCAGGGCGAGGTCACCGTCCGGGCCGGTAGCGCGGCGATCAACGGCTGGACCACCCGGTGGACCCTCGCCGGTGGTCAGGGCATCAGCCAGAGCTGGAACGGCGCGCTGAGCGTCAGCGGGTCGATCGTGACCGTCCGTAACGTCGAGTACAACGGCCAACTGCCGGCCGACGGTACGGCGACCTTCGGGTTCCTCGGCACCGGCTCCGCGTCGAGCCCGACGGTGAGCTGCAGCAGCCCGTAACCGTACCGGGTCCTCGACCCGCTCCCCGCGACTGGCGGCGGATCCCTCACCTGTCGACGCGTCCCGCGCGTCCGACAGGCGGGTGGATCCGCCGCCAGTGGCATATGTGGGCTGCTGAGCTGGCGAAATAAGATAATTCAAGATCAACTTCAAGAAAATCAAGATCAAGATGTGGTACAGACGAGAAAAGTGAGGTACAAATGAGTGGCGAGCACATCGCCGAGATCAGGGGAGCCGAGCAGTGGACTGGCAGGAGTTGACCGACCTGACCCGCGGACAGCCGTTCGTGGTCGAGCGGGTGCGGCTGGCCGACAGCGGCGTCGCCGTCGAGGGCCAGTTCGAGCCGCCGCAGCTGGCCCAGCTCAGCGCCGACGACCAGGTCTTCGTCGCCGCGTTCGTCCGGTCGCACGGGTCGATCAAGGAGATGGAGCGGATCTTCGGGGTGAGCTACCCGACGGTCAAGTCCCGGCTCAACCGCATCGCCGAGCAGCTCGATTTCGTCGAGCAGCTCGACATCGCCGACACCGGCCCGACATCGGCCAGCGCCGAGGTCGTCGACCGGCTGCGCCGGGGCGAGATCACCGTCCGACAGGCGCTGGCCGAGCTGGACGGCCCCCGATGATCCCGCAGCTGGTGACGGTGCGCTGGCGTCAGAGCGACGGTCGCCGGCGGCGGCTGTGGATCCCGGTCCTACCGGTGCTGCTGATGCTGTCGCCACTGCTGGCGATCGCCCTGGCCGGCGGCCTGATCGCCTGCCTGATCCACCGGATCAGCCCGGCCGGTGCGCTGCGCGCCGCCGGAGGTCTGCTGTGGGCGCTGCCCGGCGCCCGCGTCGAGTTCGCGCAGGGCCGCACGGCCCTGCTCGTGATTGTCAGATGACAGCAAAGGAGAAGCCCGAGATGGACGAACAACGCCGCCAGATCCTGGAGATGCTGGCCGAAGGCAAGATCACCGCCGCCGAGGCCGAGCAGCTGATGGACGCCCTCGACCGGGAGCAGCCCGAGCCGTCGCCTGCCGGCGCAACCCGTCCGAAGGCCCGACCGAAGTACCTGCGGGTCGTCGTGGACTCGGCTGAGGGCTCCGGCGGTGACGGGCCGGGCCGGATCAACGTACGGGTCCCGTTGCAGCTGCTGCGCGCCGGTGTCCGGCTGACCAGCCTGATCCCGCCGCAGGCGCTCGCCCACGTCAACGCCGAGCTGGGCAAGTCGGGGGTGCCGATCGACCTCACCCAGCTCAAGCCGCAGCACATCGAGGATCTGGTCGAGCAGCTCGACGACCTCACCGTCGACGTCGACCAGCCCGACGCCAAGGTGAAGGTCTTCTGCGAATGACGTCGCCGCGACCGCGTCGGCTGCCCGCCCGGACCACGGGGCCGGGCGGGCAGCCGACGGTCACCGCGCCGTAGCCAGCAGGACCGCTTGGTCGTCGCGTTCGGCACCCTGGGCGCGGCGCAAGAGGCGGCACACCTCACGCAGGCCGGCCGCCTCGATCCAGGCGGCGACCTGGTCCGGGGTGACGAGGTGCCGCTCAAGCACGATGTCGTGGCCGAACCGGCGGTACGTCGCGGCGACGTCGCGCGTACCGTCGCCGGCCTGGAACCCGACGAGCAGTTGGCCTCCCGGGCGCAGCACCCTGGCGGCCTCGGCGAAGACGCGGCCCTGACCGGCCGGTGGCGTGTGGATCGTCGAATACCACAGCAGTACGCCGCCGAACAGCTCGTCTGGGAACGGGAGGTCGGCCAGCGAGCCGACGGCGAACGGCAGCGCTCGGTGGTCGCGGCGGGCCATGGCGATCATGCCTGGTGACAGGTCGACCCCGACCACTCGACAGTCCCGGTCGGCGAGATACCGGCTCATCCGACCCGCACCGCAGCCCGCGTCGAGCACCAGCGGGTCGACGCCTCAGCGGACCGCCTCGGCGAAGGTGTCGATCATGGCGAGATCCAGCGGTGCCTCAACGCGGGTGTCCGGCATGCGGGCCGCGTAGTCGCCGGCCACGGTGTCGTAGGCAAGCCGGACGCCCCGCAAGTCGGGCCGGGCAGGTGAGGTGGACACTGGCACGGTCAGGCCGTGCCGGCGAGGTACACCGCGCGACGCTGCGGCTCGAACTTCTCGATGGCGTACCGCAGCATCACCCTCGGCATGTCGCGTTGGTGCCGGGTCAGGAACGTCTCGGCCACCGTACGGTCGCGGTTGCCGACCTCGCGCAGCATCCAGCCGACGGCCTTGTGGATCAGGTCGTGCGGGTCGTGCAGCAGCCGCTCGGCCAGCCGCAACGTCCAGTCGAAGTCCCCGACCCGGATGAAGGCGAACGTCGCGATGATCGCGATCCGCCGGTCCCAGACCAGCTCGGAGGCGGCCAGCCGGTCCAGCACCGTCCGGTCGGTGTCCAACAGCCACGGCCCGACGATGTACGGGGCGCACGAGTCGACCAGGTCCCAGTTGTCGATCCGGTCCGTGTGGGCCAGCACGGTGTCGAAGATGGCGGCCCGCTGCCGCTGCCTGCCCTTGTCGAACATCCGGACCAGGATGAAGATCGCGGTCAGCCGCTCCTCGTGCACCTCGCTGGTCAGCAGCCGGGTCGTCTCGGCCAACGACAGGTCACGCCAGTACCGACCGGCCACCCGGCGCTGGTCCGGCACGGGTACGCCGAGCGCCCGGTCGCCCTCGCCGTACCCACCGGGTTGCATCTGCAGGAACCGGCGGGTCTGCTCGGCCCGCGCCGGGTCGGCGAGGTCGGCGAGTGCCCGGCGGACATCGTCACAGGTGGCCATCGACCGCCGAATCTACCGGTCAGTTGCTGTCGAGGAGTGCGGCGAGCCGGGCGGCGTCGGCCGGCCGGCCGGGGGCGGTGAACATGCCGTCCGGGTCGAGGTAGGCGTGGTGGGCCGGCGTACCGGGGCCGAACCGGCGGCTGTCAGCGAGGGCACCCGCGTCGTGGACGTCGTAGCCGAGGGTGTCGATGAGGGCGGCGACGGTGGCCTTCGCGGTGGGGTCGTCACCGGCGATGGCGATGGCGCTGCGGTCGGCGGCGCCGGCGGGCCGGCCGAGCGTGGCAGGTGTTTGAAGAAGATGTTGCTGAACGCCTTCACGACGAGCGACTCGGGCAGGTGGGCCTGGAGCAGTTCGCCGACGGTGGTGCGGTCGGCGTCGAGTTCGGGGAAGTTGCCGTCGCGCTGCGGGTAGTAGTTCATGGTGTCGATGACGACCGTGTCGCGTAGCGGCGCGACGGGGACATCGCGGTAAACCTCGAGTGGGATCGTCACCATGACGACGTCGCCGGCTCGGGCGGCCTCGCCGGGCGTCGCGGCACGAGCCTGCGGTCCGAGCTGGGTGACCAGGTCCCGCAGGGTGTCCGGTCCCCGGCTGTTGCTGAGGACGACGTCGTGTCCGGCGTCCACGGCCAGTCGCGCGAGCGTGCCGCCGATCTTGCCGCTGCCGATGAAACCGATCGTGCTCATGGTGGCTCCTGATTTGTCGGGAGCAGCGAGGGTCGGGTGACTCCCCGCTGGCTAGAGTGGGAACGGCCCATGTAGCGAAGGGGCTCCTTGACTTTAGCGCAGGAGTGCCTGCGTTTAGCAACCGTGTACCGCCGAGGGGACTGTGATGGCCGCCACCGAGCCAGAGCCGCGCATGACCGTGCGCCGGCCGCAGCGGGCCGACGCACGCCGCAACTTCGACGCCCTCCTGTCGGCCGCCCGCGAGGCGTTCGCCGCCGATGGCTCCGGGGCCTCCCTGGAGGGCATCGCCCGGCGCGCCGGCGTCAACATCGCCACCCTCTACCGCAACTTCCCGACCCGCCAGCACCTGTTCGAGGCCGCCTACCTCGACGAGGTGCAGACCCTGGCCCGGACCGCCGCCGACCTCGACCACCTCGACCCGTGGGACGCGCTGGAGAGCTGGCTGCGCCAGTTCGTCAGCTACGCCACGACCAAGAAGGCCGTGTACGACGCGATCGCCCACAACGAGGCGATGTTCGTCTCCGGCCGGGAGATCATCCACGCCGCCGGACGGCCGCTGCTCGAACGCGCCCAGCGCGCCGGCGCAGCCCGCGCCGACGTCACCTTCGACGATGTGCTCTTCCTGGTCAACGGCGTCAGCGGAGCCAACTTCGTGCAGGAGGCCCAGCGCGACCGGGTCCTGGCCATGGCCCTGGACGGCATCAGAGCGAGGGCCTGACCTGCGGCGCAGTCCTCAACGGGTGACGAAGTCGGCGACGAGGTCGGCGATTCCCACCGAGTCCTCGGCGATCATGGCGTGACTTGCGCCGTCGAGCGGCTGTACGCGTACCAACGGATTGTCGGCCGCGACGGCGCGCGACGTCTCGACCTGCCAGCGCCGGTACGCGGCGTAGAGCTCGGCGTACGGCTGCTGCTCTGGCAGGTCGGTGGTGGCGAGCACCAGCAGCAGCGGGCAGCGGGCCGCCCGGTGGACGGCCGGCAGGTCGAGTGAGTCCATCGCCGGGCGCAGCGAGGCCAGGGTCGCCGGCAGCGGTCGGAGCCAGGTCTCGCCGACCACGGTCGTCTCGTTGCGGGCGACCGCTTCGGTCCAGTCGGCGGCGGTGCCGCCGTGCCGCGTCAGGTCGGCGAGCTGGGCCTGGCGGATCGTGGCGAGCTGGCCCGGCGGGACCGGGCGGGCCATCGCCTCAGCCATCGTGGTGAACGCGGCGTGCAGCCGGTCCAGTTCGGCGGCGGCGTGCGCCGGGTCGAGACCGGGCAGCTGCTCGGGGCGGGTCGGCGCCGGGTTGCCGTCCAGGCTGACCACGCCGGGGCAGCTCGGGTGGCGGGTGGCCCAGAGCGCGCCGATCATGCCGCCGAGCGACGAGCCGGCCACCGCCGGGTCGGTCAGACCCAAGGTGTCGACGACGGCGTCGAGCCCGTCGAGCACCGCGTCCCACTCCCAGGCCGGCAGTTCACCGGAGTGGCCGTGGCCGGGCAGGTCGACGGTGACCACCCGGTGCCGGTCGGCGAGGTGCCCGGCGAGCACCGACAGCCAGGCGAGGTTGCCGCCGGCGCCGTGCAGCAGCATCAGCGGCGGTTGGTCGCCGCCGGTGTCCCGTACGGCGATCGTGGTGTGTCCGGTGTTGACGATGTGGTCGACGGTGGCCGGTGCGGGTGCCATGTCAGCTCCTCGTGGCGGGTGGGGCCGGCTGGGTGCGGAGCCGGTCGCGGATCGAGTCCGAGGTGACGCCACCGTCCGGGTGGCGGTCGAGCTTGCCGCGTCGGACCAGGTCGTGTACGCCCTGGCGGCTGATGCCGAGCATCGCCCCGGCGACCGGCAGCGAGACGCCGGCCGCCGCCGGGTGGCCGAACCGGGCGGCGACGACCTGGCCGAGCGGGGTGCGCCACCACGCGACGGGCGGGTCGAACGGCCCGTCGCCGGGGTGCAGGCTGCTGTAGAGCCGGATAGCCGTGTGCAGCGCGGCGGGGTCGTCGCCGTCGAGCAGTGCGGTGGCGAGGGCGCCCGCCCGGTGGTGAGCGCGGCCGCGCAGGTCGTCGAGCGGGTCGTCGAGCAGGATCTCCAGCGGGTCGACCAGCCTGATGTCGATCTGTCGCACCAGGTGGTCGGCGAGTTCGGCGTGGGTCGGTACGGCCACGACGGCACCGTCTTGACGGCCATCGTCAAGTACTTGACGATGGCCGTCAAGTGAGCACGACGAGTTGCCCGGTGGCCCGGGTCATCGCCACGTACCGGTCGACCGCGCCGGTGACCCCGTCGCCGAACGACGCCGGGTCGACCACCACCACCAGGTCGAACTCGAGCCCCTTGGCCAGCTCCGGAGTCAGCGACCGGACCCGGGGCGTCGCCGGCAGGGCGGCGACATCGACCGGCGGTACGCCGATCACGCATACCGTGCCGTCGACGTGGTCGGCCAGCCAGCCGTCCAGGATCTGCCGCAGGTCGGCGACCGGCCGCTGCGTGACCGGGACGCCACCGTGTCGGATCGAGGTCGGCACGTTGGCATCCGGCAGCGCGGCGCGGATCACCGGTTCGGCGTACGCCATGATCTCGGCCGGCGTCCGGTAGTTGACCGTCAGGGTGGCGACGTCGCTCCGATCCAGGCCGACCCGGGCGAGCCGGTCCGGCCACGACTCGGTGAAGCCGTGCCGGGCCTGGGCGCGGTCACCGACGATGGTGAAACTGCGCGACGGGCAGCGGCGCAGCAGCATCTGCCACTGAGCGTCGGTCAACTCCTGCGCCTCGTCGACCACGATGTGCGCGAACGGGCCGGCCAACGCGTCCGGGTCGGCGTCCGGCCCGCCCGTCTCGTCGATCAGCGTTTCCTGCAGATCCTGGTGGCGCAGCATCGCCAGGACGCCTTCGCCGTCGTCGTAGCTGTGCGCGTCGAGCAGGTCGTCGATCACCCGGGCCCGGTGGACCCGTTCGACGGTCACCGCCGCCCGGTGCCGCCGCTCGCGGTCGGACGCCTGCGCGTCGCCGAGGCGCAGCCGGGCCGCGTCCAGCAGCGGCAGGTCTTCGACCGTCCAGGCCCGTGCGTCGGCGCGCTGCAGCGTACGGATATCGGCCGGGTCGAGCCACGGCGCGCACCGGCGCAGGTAGGCCGGGACCGACCACAGATCGGCGACGATGTCGGCCGGGTCGAGCAGCGGCCAGGCCCGGTTGACCGCCGTACGCAGCGACCGGTTCTGTTCCAGTGCGGCGCGGACCTGGTCTTCCGGCTCGTCGCCGTCGTAGCGGCCGACCAGGATGGTCAGCAGTCCGTCCATGATCTGCTCACGGGCCTCGTTGTGCGGCACGCCCGGCCCGGGTGCGGCGAACGCGTCCGCCCAGTCGTCGGGAGTGAGGGTCAGCTCGGTCCAACCGGTGGCCACCGTCATCGCGGTCTGCGGCGGCTCCTCGTAGAACCGGACGGCCGCCTCGACCGCCGCCTCCCACCGCGCCGACGACTTCAGCCGGGCCACCTCAGGGTCGGGTTCGGCCGCTGCGCCTGCACCCTCGGCGACCAGGCCGGCCAGGGTGCAGGTCTGCACGTCGTCCTCGCCGAGGTTGGGCAGGACGTCGGCGACGTACGCCAGATAGGGCTGGTGCGGTCCGACGAACAGCACCCCGCCGCGACGCTGGCCGAGTCGGGGGTCGTGGTAGCGCAGGTACGCGGTGCGGTGCAGGGCGACGACCGTCTTGCCGGTGCCGGGTCCGCCGTCGACGACGAGGGCACCTGACGAACCGGCACGGATGATGGCGTCCTGGTCGGCGGCGATGGTGGCCAGCACGTTGCGCATCTGGTCCGACCGGTGCCCGCCGAGGCTGGCGATGAAGGCGGACTGCTCGTCGAGGGCGACGTGCCCGTCGAGCGCGTCGGCGCTGAACACCTCGTCCCAGTAGTCGCTGATCCGGCCCATCGTCCAGTGGTAACGCCGACGGCTGGCCAGGCCCATCGGGTTGCCGTGGGTGGCGCCGAAGAACGGCTCGGCGGCGGGGGAGCGCCAGTCGAGCAGCAGTTGACGGCCGGTGTCGTCGGTCAGCCCCTGCCGTCCGACGTACACCGTCTCGCCCCCGCCCCCGCCGCCGTCGGGGACCATCCGGCCGAGACACAGGTCGAGGCCGAACCGGCGCAGCGCCCGCAGCCGTACGGTGAGCCGACGGACCTCCTGGTCGCGGTCCACCGCCCGCTGGCCCCCGCCGGCCGGTGCCTTCCGGGCCGCGTCGAGCCGCTCCGAAAGGTCGGTGGCCAGCTGGTCGAGGCGGTGTGCGACGGCCGCGAAATGCCGTTCGTCGTCGGCGATCAGTTTAGGGTCGGCCTTGGCGTGCGGCCGGTCGGGGAGATCGAAAGCGCTGGTGGTCAGCGGGCGCACCTCGATCAGCTCCATTCTCGGGTCGGCGGAAAAGCGCAGCGTCCAGTGGCCGGCAAGAAATGCCGGAGAACTGGAGTAGGAACGCGATTGTGCGCTACGACCCGGGTCTTGCCGCAAGACCCCCTATGCGTTATATGTTGATACTGGCGGCAGTGAAGCTCAATGAAAGCTCCGACCCATCGGCCGCTTCGGTGGTGACGGCGCAATGTTCCTACTGCGGGTAGCATCGGCGAATGGCTGTCGAACCGTTCCCGCCGAGCGCGGGTGACCCTTCGGATCGCCTGCGTCTGATCCTCCCGGAGATCCTGGCGGCGATCCGTGACCCTGGGGCGGCGTCGCCTGACCTGCTGGCTGAGTTGGAAGCAGCCGTCGTGGGCGAGGCGTCCGGCGCTGGCCGCAGGCTCCGGCTGGTCGGCCGCGCACGCAAGGTGAGTGTGTCGATGCCGGAGGATCTCACTATCGCCGTGCAGCAGCGGGTGGGCCGGGGGGAGTTCAGCCAGTACGTGACCGAAGCGGTCGCACGACAACTTGAGTTGGATCTCATCGGGGAGCTTTCGGATCTCCTCCGCTCGGAGCATGGACCTGTGCCACCTGACGCGTTGGACGAAGCAAGGGCGTCATGGCCAGACGGGCGGTAGGAACAGGTGGCACGCTGGTACTCCACAGCGAAAGGCCTCGTCAAGCTCGCACAGGGCGACAACAAGTCGCGGGCTTTCCTGGAAGCGGCCCGGGAACGCGGCGCCAGAGTCGTGACGAGTGCCGTCACGCTGACGGAGGTCCTTCGAGGTGGGCCGCGTGATGCCCGCCTCCACCGGGTGCTGTCGAGGATCGTGGTACAGCCGGTGAGCCCGCAGATCGGCAGGCGGGCAGGTGAAGTTCTCGCAGCGACCGGGCTGTCGGGGCACCGCTGTGCCATCGACGCGGTGGTTGCCGTTACCGCTTTGGAGATGCCGCGTCCCGTCGTGCTGCTGACCAGCGACCCAGACGACATGAACCGCCTCGTCGAGGAGCTGGACCGGCCGAAGGAGCAGCGAGTCGTGGTGGTGCACGTCTGACGGCTCACGTCGCGTCGCGGATAGATCACCTGGGCTCCGCGCGCCGAGGCGTCGCGCCGGTGGCGAAGTCAGCGGGCCACGGTCAGGCCGGGCATGACCGCCGTCAGGGTCCCGATGTCGTCCTGGTCAGGTTCGGGCCGGCCGCCAGACAGCCGATGCCGCCCAGCACGGCCACCCCGGCCAGCAGCAGCATCGCGGCGCGGGCCGCCCCGACGGTGACGACCTCGCCGATCTGGCTGTGCAGCAGGGTGCCGACGGCCGCGGCGCCCAGCATCGAACCGATCTGCAACGAGGTGATCAGCACCCCGGAAGCAGCGCCGGCCTGCTGCTGCTCGACATCGGACAACGCGACCACCGCCAGCGGGGTGAACAGGAACGCGTTGCCGACACCGATGACGCACATCGGGGCGACGAACGCCGTCCACGTCGCACCGTCGCGCATCTCGATTGCCGCCCACGCCATGCCGGCGACAGTGGCCGCCGCCCCGACCAGCAGCAGGTAGCGGCCCTGAACCCGGTCGGCGAGCTTGCCGGCCACCGGGTCGAGCAGGGTGGAGAACAGCGACGCCGGCACGATCATCAGCCCGGCGGCCCAGGCGTCGAGACCGAGCACCTGCTGGAAGTACAGCGACAGCACCAGCACCAGGCCGATGACGGTGCCGGAGGTGGTCAGCGAGAAGCCGTTCATCAGCGGGAAGTTGCGTCGCCGGAACAGGGTGAACGGCACCAGCGGCTCCCGGTCCTGGCGGCGGCGCTGCTGCGCGAGGAAGGCCACCACGAACAGCCCGGACACGCCGAGCGTCGCCCAGATGCCGGCGTTCCAGCCGTACCGTTCGCCCTGGCTGATGCCGAACGCCAGGCAGAACAGCGCCGCCGAGGCCAGCACCACGCCGGTCACGTCGAGCCGGCGGCGGACCCGGTCGGCGACCTCGGGCAACACCAGCCGGCCGACCACGAGCATCAGTAACCCGAGCGGTACGTTCAGCCAGAAGATCCACCGCCAGTCGAGGGTGCTGACCAGCACCCCGCCGGCGGCGGGTCCGCTGATCGCGGCGATCCCGCCGACCGCGCCCCGGATGCCGAACGCCGTGCCCCGGCGGTCCGGCGGAAAGGCCTCCATCAGCAGGGCGAGGGTCTGCGGGGTGAGCAGCGCCGCGCCGAGACCCTGCACCGCGCGGGCGGCGATCAGCTGGCCGGGCCCCTGCGCCAGGCCCGCCGCGACACTGGCGGCGGTGAAGAGGGCGACCCCGATCAGGAAGACCCGTCGGCGGCCGTAGAGGTCGCCGAGCCGGCCGGCGGTGATCAGGGCCATCGCCAGCAGGAAGATGTAGGCGCTCAGCGACCACACCACCTGGTCGGCCGACGCGTCGAGGTCGGCCATGATGCTGGGCACCGCGACGGCGAGCACCGCGACGTCGAGCTGGGTGAGGAAGTACGCCAGCGACAGCACGGCCAGCACCGCCCACGGGTTGCCGCGCAGTTTCGTCAGCAGCTTCGGCTCGCTCACGGTCGTCATCCGGTCGGCTCCAGCCAGATCATCGGCGGGATCTTGTTGGTGCGGTCCACCCGGCGCAGCCGCGGCACCTGCTCGACGGCGACCGCTGTGGGATGGTGCTGGACGATGACGCCCAGGTCGTAGAACTGGTGCAGCAGCCGGGTGCGTACCGCCGCCGGGTCGGCGTCTCCGGTGTAGTGCACGGTCACCGCGCTGACCGAGTGGCGCTCGCCGACGGCCCGCCGCAGCAGCAGCTGTGCGTCGCGTACCCCTGGCGCGGCGCGGACGATGTCCAGCACCATGCCGATGCCGACCAGCGCGCCGTGCAGCTTGATCGCGTCGTCGGCGCGGCCCAGCACCCGCAGCGCGTCCGGTCGGCCGCAGGCGCAGGTCGCCGCCGCGACCCGGTCACCGAGGCGGTACCGCACGGTCGGCACGGTCCAGCCGTCACCCACTCTGGACAGCAGGGCGCCGGCGTCGTCGAGCTCGAGCACCTGGTCGGGCATCAGGTGCAGCACCGAGGTGTCGCACGCCGGGGTGTTCGTGGCGATGACGTACGTCTCGACCGAGCCGTAGTTGCCCCAGAGCTGGACCTGCGGGAACGCCTTCCGCACGATCGCGGCCTTCTCCTCGGTCCACGGCTCGGCCATCCAGATGATCTTCTCGATTGGGGTGGCCGCGCCCGCGTCCAGCACGCCCCGGGCCAGGTCGGCCAGGGCCGTCGGGGTGCCGGCGACCGCGTTGACGCCGAGTCGGCGCAGGGTCGGCAGCCAGCCGTCGACCTCCTCCGGGATGATCGGGCCGAACGGTGCCACGTCGGCGCCGCAGCGCTGCGCCAGGGCCTGCATGTAGTAGTGCGACGCCCACAGCCGGCCGGGGGTGAACAGGTTGAGCAGCAGGTCGCCGCCGACCAGCGGTCGCCACTGCCGCAGCAGCCGGTCGATGGCCTGGTGGTACGCGACGTAGGTGAGCTTGGGCTGCCCGGTGGTGCCGCCGCTGGACAGCAGCAGCGCACCGGTCCGCCGGGTCACCGCGTGGGAGACGGCGAAGATCTCGTCCGGTCCGGTGACCGGCAGGTCGGCGAGCCCGGTGACGGTGTCCGGCACGGCGCCGCCGCTGACGGCGGCATTGCGTCGGGCCTGGTCGCGAAGCACGTCCCAGGGCACCGCGCCGATCATCCGGGCCGCCGCATCGCCGGCTCCGCCCGCGGTTGGACCTGCCACCGGGCGAACCCGGCCAGGTACGCCTCGAACCGGGCCCGCACGATCGCCCGGGCGGCGGCGTCCTGCTCGGGAATGCCGTTGAACGCGACCGCGCCGTCGAGTTCGATCTCCGACACCCAGTGCCGCTCGCCGTCGAAGAGGAAGTCCAGAGTGAAGTACGGCGTGGGCAGCCGTTCGGCGACGTAGGCGACGGTGCCGGCGAGCTCCGGCGGCAGGGCCGAGTAGCCGCGTTCGTGCCGGCCGCCGCTGGCCTTGGTGACCGACAGGCAGTAGCCGTCCTTGTAGCCGTACAGCACGGTGTGTGCCTGCCCGTCGACCACATACACCCGCTGTTCGCGTACCACCTTGAGGTAGGGCTGGGCGACCAGCGCGGTGTCCGAGCCACCGGCGAGTCCGATGAGACCTTTCAGGTCGTGCATGTTGTGTACCACCGAGATACCCAGGCCCATGCCCCAGTAGGCGGGTTTGACGATCATCGGGAACGGCAGCGCGGCGAGCGCGGCGTCGCTGCGACCGGCCATCGCCTCCCGGCCGCTGCCCACCCGGATCGTCGGCAGCAGCGGGATCGGACTGCCGGCCAGGTGCACCACGCTGGCCAGCTTGTCCTCGCCGATGTAGGACAGCGCCGGTGGGATCGGCAGGTAGAAGCCGAGCCGCTCCAGGATGGTGAACAGGAACACCTGGTTGCACACATCCTGGGTCTGGTGCGGCAGGGAGTACAGCGAGGTGACGAAGATGGTGTCGGCCGGGGTGACCGGCGCACCGTTGAGCCAGACCTTGGGCTGGCCCGGGTCGGTCGCGTCGACCGCGACCTCCTCGGGCTTGTTCACCGTGAACTCCAGGCCCAGGTCGGCGGCGATTTCCTGGTACGGCCCCCAGACCGCGTCCTGCTCGGCCTGCCGTAGCCAGGCGGTGCCCCGGTCGGGGTAGATCCAGCTGAGGCGCCGCGCCGTACTGGGCGCGGCCGTGCGATCGGTCAATGCCCTCTCCCTTGCGGTGTGGTGCGGGTCCTCGGCCGGTGGGTCCGCGTCGGCTGGGTCCCGGGCGGATGGCTCAGGTGGCCACCGGGCGGTCGACGAAGGTCGACACGAGTTCCGCGAACCGGTCAGGTTCCTCGATGAACGGCAGATGGCCGCTGCCGGCGAACACCTCCAGCCGGGACGCCGGTATCGCCGAGCGCAGCCACCGGCCGACGTCGCCGGGGTAGACCTGGCTGTGCGCTCCGTGGACGAGCAGCGTCGGTACGCTGATCCGGCGCAGCCGCTCGCGCCAGTCCACGGTGAGTGCCTCGGCGAGCAGCGCCCGTACGGCGTCCGGGTCGCACCGGCGGGTCTCGGCGATGAGGCCGGCCAGCGTCGTCGGGTCGGCGTCGGTGCCGGCGGCGAACGAGCCCCGGACCAGTCCGCCGGCGAAGGCGGGGTAGTCGTCGGTCACGCTGGCCAGGACGGCGTCGGCCCCGGCGGCGTCGAGGTTGCCGAAGGCCGCGTACGGCCAGTCGTCGTCGCGCAGCAGCCGTGGGGTCTGCTCGACCGACACCAGGGCACGGGTCCGGGCGGCCCCGAACTGCTCCAGATAGCCGTAGGCCACGGTCGCGCCGAGCGACCAGCCCAGCAGGGTGACGTCGGTCAGGTCGAGCTTCTCGATGGCGGTGTGCAGGTCCTCGGCGGCGCGGGTGAGGCTGACCGGACGGTCGGCCGTGGCGTTGTCGCCGTGTCCGGGCAGTTCGACGACCACCACCCGGTGCCGGGTGGCGAGCCGGGCCACCGGGTCGGAGAAGAACGCGGCGGTGGCGGCCAGCCCGGGCACCATGACCAGGGCCGACCCGTGACCGTGAGCCAGGTGCCGGGTCATTGGCAGCCCCCGGCCAGCCCGAGTCGCGTGCGGAGCAACGGCTTGTCGATCTTGCCGACCGGGGTACGGGGAATCGCGGTGACGAGGTGCACCGAACCGGTCAGTCCGTGCCGGGCGAGCAGCTCCTCGACGGCTTTGACGGCCTCGTCGCCGGAGTGCCCGTCTGCAGGGGCGACGGCCACGGCGACCGCGTCGCGGTAGTCGCCGGGATGCACGGCCAGACTCACGGCCTGTGCCACCGCCTCGGCCGTGGCGAGTTCGGTGTCGAGCACCGGCGCCGGCAGCGGCCCGTCCCGGGTGGCCAGCGTCTCGGACACCCGACCCAGGATCCGGTAGCCGCCCTGCGGGGTGCGTTCGGCGACGTCCCCGGTCCAGAATTCGGGTCTGCGGAAGGTACGGGCGTTGGCCTGCGGCGCGTCGACGTACCCCTCGCTGGTGCAGTCCGAGTAGAGGACCAGCTCCCCGACGTCGGGGTGGCCGGGCACGAAGGGTTCCAGCCGGGTGCCGACCCCACGGACCGGGACCATGGCGGTGTCGGTCTGCAGTACATCGTCCATGTTGCCCAGTGCCAGGCCGAACTCGGTCGTACCGTAGATCTGCCGGATGTGTACGCCGAGCACGTCGGCGGCGTCCCGGATGATCGCCGGGCTGAGGTAGGCACCACCGCACAGCGGGCGGCGCAGCGCCGGCAGCGGGAAGCGGCCCTGGTGCCGGGCGGCGGCGACCAGTTCGGCGTAGTGCTGCGGCAGGGCGCTGGTCACGGTCGCCCGGTGGGCGGCCAGTTGGGCCAGCAGCGTGCCGGCCGGCGCGTGCGGGTCGGCGAGCACCAGTTGTGCGCCGGACAGCAGCGCAGCGAACACGTGCAGGTCGGTGGCGTGTGCCACGTCGAGGGTGTGGCGGCAGAAGAAGACGTCGTCGGGGCGGATCCCGGTGTCGGCCAGCCAGCGGCGTCGTTCGGTGACGAAGCGGTCCTGCCGCCAGGCCATCATCTTCGGGAAGCCGGTCGAGCCGGATGTCCACAGTAGCCGAAAGACGGCGGTGGTCGCCGAGGCGGTGGAGTCCGTGGTGGAGTCCGCCGGGTAGTGCGCGGTGGGCTCCGGTCGGGGCGTCGAGGCGGTCAGCGTGTCGAGGTCGACCATGGTCGGGCCGTCGGCGGGCGTCCGGCGGTGCCCGTCGGTGACCAGCAGGGCGGGGCGTGCCCGGTCGAGAGCGGTCCGCCCCCCGGCGTCGTCGAAGTTCGCCATCAATGGTACGTATCGGGCACCGAGCCGGGCCACCGCCAGGATCAGGCAGACGTACCCGATGCTGTTGCGCAGCACCACGGCGACGGTGTCGCCGGCCGCGACGCCGTGCGCGGCCAGGCCGGCGGCGACCCGGTCGGTCGACTCGACGAGTTCGCGGTACGTCACGCACGCACCGTCGGTGATGCGTACCGCCACGGCGTCCGGTCGACGGCCGGCCACGTCGCGGACAGCCTGGTAGAGCCCGGTAGCGGTCACGACGCGAGCCACCCGGCGTAGGTGGCGAACCGCCAGTCCTTGGCCAGGCAGTCCACCGTGTCGAAGCCGGCGTCGCGTAGCCAGCCGAGTTGGGTTCCGACGTCGATGCAGATGTCGTGCTTCATTCGTTCGCGGCCGGCCGCCCATTCGTCGGCAGGCGTTCCGGCGGCGTGTACGTGGCTTTCGTGCTGCCGGTCGTACATCTCCTCCAGTCGCGGCGCGGGCGCGAGGACCTGCTCGACGTTGACGAAGATCCCACCCGGCCGCAGAATGTCGGGTAGGCGGCCGAACAAGGTTCGTTTCTCGTGATGCTCGAGGTGGTGGATAGCTAGGCCGGAAACGACTGCGTCGTACGGTCCTGCCGGCAACGGATCCATCAGTCCCTGAACAGCGAAACTGACCCGATGGACACCCTCGAACCGTTCTCTGGCCTGAGTGAGCATCCGCTCGGAATGGTCGACGAGAGTAATGGTTGCTTCCGGGATACGGGCGATCAGAGCTGCGCTGAGCAGCCCGGTCCCCGCGCCCAGATCCAGGATCTGTGCGCGGCCCGGCACCGACATCTGCACTGCGCTGGACGCGCTGCCGTACAACAGGTCGAACGACGGGATGAGTTGGCGCCGCAGCGCATCGTAGGTCGTGGGATTCCACAGCTCGAAAGTCACGATAATCCCCCGTGGGTCACCGGGCGGCGCTTTTGTGGCGCTGGCGTCGGATGCTGGACAAACTGTGGTTTGCTGAGCCGACACTTCGTCAGATGGTGATTCCGGTGGTGCACGCTTCTGCTTGCCGGCATCTGCTATTCAGAAAATAGCAAGGAGTGGCAGGGCGATGAAGAGAACTGTCGATATCGAAGTGTGATGCTGGTCACATTGGCGATCGGGTTGTCCGTTATTGACAAACTGTCGATCGTGTCAGGAATTGGCGTTTGTCAGGCTCTTTGGGCCACGATCAGGTCCCGGACGATCGCCTGGTCGACCCGGTGGGCGAAGCCGCCGTACCCCGGACCGTCGGCCACCTCCAGGCCCGCCTTGACCAGCAGCGCGGCCAGATCGTCGCGGGCGGCGACCAGGGTGTTCCAGGAGATGCCGAGCGCCCCGCCGGGGCGCAGCAGCGCCACCCACCCCGGCAGCGCCTCAGCCAGCAGACCCAGCGGATCGCGGGTCAACCGGTCCGCCTGCCCGCGGGTGCCGTGCTGCACCCCGTACGGCGCGTCGGTGACGATCGCGTCGAAGCTGCCGGCCCGGAACACCTCCCGGCTGCGGCGGGTGTCGGCGTGCACCATCGTCAGGTCGACGGTCCGCCCGGCCCGGTGGTCGTCCTTGCTGGCCGCCAGGGTGACCGCCAGCCGTCGGCCCAGCACGGCCCGGTTACGCCGCACCGGGGCGATCTCGGCCGAGTGCTTGAGCCGCTTGTGCTTCAGCCAGGTACGGATGAAGTTGGCGTACACCTCGAAGTCCTTGCCGTCGACCTCCACCCCGGCGGCGTGCCAGCCGTACATCATCGCCTGGTTGAGCGTGGTGCCCCGGCCGCACATCGGGTCGAGCACCCGCAGCGGCGGCGAGTCCGGGCCGAGCGGGCCGGCCGCCGCTCCGACGGCAACGCCGGTCCCGCCGGCACCAGCGGCACCGGCCCGGTCGGTCGTGGCCAGCGCGGTCACGTTCAACAGCAGCTTGGTGAACTGCTCGTTGGTCTTGCCGGCGTACTTCGGGATGGTGATCAGGTCGCTGTCGAAGCGGTCCCGGCCGGTCACCTCCAGCGGCCGCAGCAGGTCGCCGTCGCGGGCGAAGAACGCGTACCGGGCGGACAGGTTGGCCAGCACGGACAGGTCCCGGTCGGTCAGGTCGACGCCGGTGAAGGTGACGTACGGCAGCCCGCCGATCGTGGTGACCGCGACGTCGTCCACCCGGCCGCCGAGGGCCCGGTCGCCGAAGACGGTCAGCTCGGCGGTGGCCAGCCCGACCGCCGACTCGGCGTACACCCGGTTCGCCGACGGGTGGATCAGCAGGGCGTACGCGGTCATCGGCGGTCCATTCGCTCAGGCGGGTGCGGTGGGACCCACGAGTGTTACCACATCGGCGGCCTGCGTAAGGTCACCGGCATGGCACGGCAGCGGGGGCGACGTCTGCCGCTGGCGGACCGCCCGCTCACCGAACCGCATCCGGCGCGGCTGCCGGCCGACCACCCGCACCGGGCGGCGGTGCTGGCCGCACACGCGGCAGCGCTCGACGCCGGCGAAGCCGGCTACCCGGACCCGGGCAGCGGGCTGTTCGTGCTGACCGCGGCGTTCCTGGCCCGCCGGGGCACCTGCTGTGACCAGGGTTGCCGGCACTGCCCGTATCTGGGGTGATTCCGGGGATTTCCTACGCTGCGCGGTCGGTGCGGGTGGCGGGCTTTCGCGGCGGCGGCGGAACCCGTACGGTGTGCGACGAACAATCCGCCTTTTTCGACCGGCCTGACCGTGGGAGGTCACTGTGGGCGTTCGGCTGCGTCTGTCCGGCGCCGGGCTGATCCTGCTGCTGTCCGCCGCCGGCTGCTCCGACCGGGCGGTGGCCACCGAGAACCCCGCCCCGGACGACCCGGCCCAGGCCGGTCCGTCGCCGAGTCCGGTCGAGCCGTACCCGGAGGTGCCCCGTCCGCCGGCCGCCGAGTCCGGCGGGGCGTGCACGGTGTTCGACTTCGACGTGGTCGAGCAGACCGTCGGGTTCCGGTTCGAGGTGGCGGCGGCCAACAAGCACGACAAGACGCAGTCGTGTGTGCTGCGGCCGGCCGAGGAGCCACTGCCCGACCTGATGGTCTCCATCTCGGACACCAAGGCGAGCGCGTCGGTCTTCGCCGACGACGTCGCCCCGGTCGGTGCCAAGGAGATCAAGGATCTCGGCAAGGCCGCCTACTGGATCCCGGTCAAGCCGGACCCGGACACCGGATACGGGGCGGCGCTGGAGGTCAACTGGATCACCGGGGACCCGAAGCTGATCAGCCTGCGCTGGACGTTCGCCCCCGGTGACGACGAACTGTCCGCCGTGGAGCTGGCGCCCAAGATGGTCGAGCTGGCCCGGGTGGTGCACGACAACCGCAAGAAGTGACCGGCCGGGGTGCGTGGCGCACCGCCGGCCGGTTGATGCTCAGGCGGCCGGTTGATGCTCAGGCGGCTGCGCCGGCCAGTGACCGTCCGTGGTCGGCGGCCGCGACGAACACCCGGGACGCGACCTCGCGCGGCAGGTGGATCTTGTCGCCGGACCGGTCGATGGTCACCCCGTCGCGCTCCTGCGCCACGGTGACCGTCGCACCCGGATCCACCCCGGCGGCGTGCAACTGGCGCAGCACGTCGGCGTTGGTCTGCACGCTTTCGCAGATCCGACGGACCACGACCGTGCCGGTCAGGCCGGGGAACGCCAGGTTGCGCTCGGTGTCCGGGCTGATGTCCGGATTCGCCAGCTCCGCCGGGCCGTCACCCAGCGCGTCCAGGCCGGGGATCGGGTTGCCGTACGGCGACCGGGTCGGTCGGTTGAGCAGGTCGTAGACCTTCTTCTCGACCGCGTCGCTCATCACGTGCTCCCAACGGCAGGCCTCCTCGTGGGCCTCCTCGTAGGGCATGCCGATGACGTTGACCAGCAGCAGCTCGGCGAGCCGGTGCTTGCGCATCACCGAGACCGCTTGGGCCCGGCCCAGCTCGGTGAGTCGCAGGTTACGGTCGTCCTCGATGGTGAGCAGCCCGTCGCGCTCCATCCGGGCGACCGTCTGGCTGACGGTGGGGCCGCTCTGGTGCAGCCGCTCGGCGATCCTGGCACGCAGCGGCGGCACCGACTCTTCCTCGAGCTCAAGTATGGTGCGCAGATACATCTCTGTGGTATCGACAAGATCATTCACGGTCAGCTGCCCTCCAGTGTTCAATCCTACCTTGCAGCGCCGATAACCAGCCGGAACGGACGATCGGCAGGGGACAGGCGTAGCCCCGTTGGTGTTGACTGGGATGGTGTTCGATACCGCAGACCCTACCGTCGCCGTCACCGGGCTCGCCGCCGCGCTGGCCGGTGGCCGACCGCCGACCCTGCTGGACGTGCGCTGGCGGCTCGTCGGCCCGCCGGGCCGCGACGACTATGTCGCCGCCCACCTGCCCGGCGCGGTCTTCGTCGACCTGGACGCCGACCTGTGCGGCCCACCGGGCACCGGTGGCCGGCACCCGCTGCCCGATCCGGCGTCGCTGCAGCAGGCGCTGCGCCGGGCCGGGGTCCGCACCGGGTGGCCGATCGTCGTATACGACGGTGGCGACGGTCTCGCCGCCGCCCGCGCCTGGTGGACGCTGCGCTGGGCCGGGCACCGGCCGACCTGGGTGCTCGACGGCGGCTATCCCGCCTGGCTGGCGGGCGGTCAACCGGTCACCACCGCCCTGCCCGCACCGCCGCCCGGCGACGTGACCGTACGCCCGGGAGGTATGCCGGTGCTCGACGCCGACGCCGCCGGCCGGCTACCCCGGCAGGGCGGACTGCTGATCGACGTCCGCGCCGACGCCCGGTACCGGGGTGAGCACGAGCCGGTCGACCCGGTCGCCGGGCACATCCCCGGCGCGGTCAACCTGCCGACCACCCTGCACCTCGACGACGCCGGGCTGCTGCGTGACGCCGGGACGCTGCGGGACCGGTTCACCGGTGCCGGGCTGCGCCCGCAGGCCCCGGTCGCCGCGTACTGCGGGTCGGGGGTGACCGCCGCGCACACGGTGCTCGCCCTGCACCGCGTCGGCCGCACCGACGCAGCGCTGTATCCCGGATCGTGGAGCGAGTGGATCACCGACCCGACCCGGCCGGTCGCCACCGGCCCGGACCCCGGCTGACCTGCGGTCCGCTGCCGGCCGGGCTGGCCATCCGGCCCGGGCGGCCGGGCGCGGGGCAGGCGGGTGCGTGCGACGATGGCCAGATGTCGGACGGGACGAGTCGGATGTCGGACGGGACACCCCAGGCCCAGGCGGCGGGCGGTACCGACGCGACGCTGGTGGTCTGGGACGAACGCCTGCTGGCGTACGACCTCGGTGACCATCCGCTGGACCCGGTACGGGTCGAGCTGACCATCGCGTTGGCCCGCGAGTACGGCGTGCTGGACCGCCCCGGGGTGCGGCTGGGCGCCCCGGAGCCGGCCGACGACGCGGCGCTCACCCGGGTGCACCGGGCCGACTACCTCGACGCCGTCCGGGTCGCGCACGACGACCCGTTCTTCTCCGGGTACGGCCTCGGCACCCCGGACAATCCGACCTTCGCCGGGATGCACGACGCCAGCGCGCTGGTCGCCGGTGCCACGATGGCCGCCGCCGAGGCGGTCTGGCGCGGCGACGTACGGCGGGCGGTCAACGTCTCCGGCGGGCTGCACCACGCGATGCCCGGCCGGGCCGCCGGGTTCTGCGTCTACAACGACCCGGCGGTGGCGATCGCCCGGCTGCTCGACCTCGGCGCCGAACGCATCGCGTACGTCGACATCGACGTGCACCACGGCGACGGGGTGCAGGAGATCTTCTCCGACGATCCGCGGGTGCTCACCGTCAGCCTGCACGAGACGCCGCTGGCGCTGTTCCCCGGCACCGGATTCCCCGACGAGGTGGGCGGCCCCGGCGCGCAGGGCAGCGCGGTGAACGTCGCGTTGCCGTCCGGCACCGCCGACCGGGGCTGGCTGCGTGCGTTCCACGCCGTGGTGCCGTCGCTGCTGCGCGCCTTCCGGCCGCAGCTGCTCGTCACCCAGTGCGGGGCGGACGCGCACCGGCTCGACCCGCTGGCCGACCTGGGGCTCAGCGTCGACGGCCAGCGGGCCGCGTACCTGACGCTGCGGGCCCTCGCCGACGAGCACTGCGGCGGCCGCTGGGTCGCCACCGGTGGCGGCGGGTACGCCCTGGTCGAGGTGGTGCCCCGGGCCTGGACCCATCTGCTGGCGATCGCCACCGGCGCGCCGATCGACCCGGCCACGCTGACCCCGCTCCGGTGGCGGGAGCTGGCCGCCGCCCGCTGCCCCGGCCGACAGGTTCCGCTGCGGATGACCGACGAGGCCGACCTGGACTTCCAGCCGTGGCAGCCGGCCGGTGACCCGGACCCGGTCGACCGGGCGATCATGGCGACCCGCCGGGCGGTCTTCCCGCTGCACGGACTCGATCCGCACGACCCCCGGGACTGACCATGGACCGATCGGCTGACGTGCTGCTGCGCGACGGCACCACCGTCCACCTGCGGCAGATCCGCCCGGACGACGCCGACGCGATCGTCGCGATGCACGCCCGGTTCTCCGACCGCACCCGCTACCTGCGGTACTTCTCCCCGTACCCGCGGATCCCCGACCGCGACCTGGCGCGCTTCGTCAACGTCGACCACCACGACCGGGAGGCGTTCGTGGTGGTCTCCGGCGACCGGATCTTCGCGGTCGGCCGCTACGACCGGATGGGTCCGGGCTCGCCCGAAGCCGAGGTCGCCTTCGTCGTCGAGGACGCCCACCAGGGCCGGGGCGTCGGTTCGGTGCTGTTGGAGCACCTCGCCGCCGCCGCCCGGTCCGAAGGCGTCACCTCGTTCGTCGCCGAGGTGCTGCCGGTCAACGCGCCGATGCTGCGGGTCTTCGCCGACGCCGGCTTCCAGGTCCGCCGCCGGTACGCCGACGGCGTGGTCCACCTGAGCTTTCCGATCGCCCCGACGGAGGCGTCCCTGCAGGTGCAGTGGAGCCGCGAACACAGCGCCGAGGCCCGGTCGATCGCCCGGCTGCTGACCCCGCGGGGAGTCGCCGTCTACGGTGCCAGCGCCACCGGCCAGGGGGTCGGCGCGGCCGTCCTCGGACACCTGCGCGACGGCGGGTTCACCGGGGACGTGGTCCCGGTACATCCTGCGGTGGACCGCATCGGAGGGCTGCCCGCGTACCGTCGGGCGGCCGACGCCGGCCACCCGGTCGACCTGGCGGTCGTCGCGGTGGCGCCGGACGCGGTGCCGGCCGTGGTCGCCGACGCCGCCGCTGCCGGCGCCCACGGCGTCGTGGTCATCTCGGCCGGGTTCGCCGAGTCCGGCCCGGCCGGCGCCGCCGTCCAGCGGGAACTGATCCGTACGGCGCACGTGGCCGGGCTGCGGGTGGTCGGACCGAACTGTCTCGGCGTGGCCAACACCGACCCTCGGATCCGGCTCAACGCGACGCTGGCGCCGCAGCTGCCGCCGGCCGGCCGGGTCGGCTTCTTCAGCCAGTCCGGGGCGCTCGGCGTGGCGTTGCTCGCCGAAGCGGACCGGCGCGGGCTCGGGCTGTCGACGTTCGTGTCGGCCGGCAACCGGGCCGACGTGTCCGGCAACGACCTGCTGCAGTACTGGCAGGACGACCCCGGCACCGACGTGATCCTGCTGTACCTGGAGACGTTCGGCAATCCCCGCAAGTTCGCCCGACTGACCCGCCGGATCGGGCGCACCAAGCCGGTGGTGGCGTTGGCCTCCGGCGCCGGCCCGGCGGCGCACGTCGAGCAGGGCCCGGACGCCGCCGCGGTGACCCGGCTGTTCGCCCGGTCCGGGGTGATCCGGGTCGACACGGTCGCGGAGATGTTCGACGTCGGCACCCTACTGGCCAACCAGCCGCTGCCGGTGGGCCGGCGGGTGGCCGTGGTCGGCAACTCGTCGGCGTTGACCATGCTGGCCGCGGCGGCCTGCCGGGCGCAGCGACTCACCGTGGCGGCCGACTACCCACGTACCGTCGCGCCCGAAGCCGGCGCGCACGAGTTCGCCGACGCGCTCGCCGACGCCGCCGTCGACGCCGCCGTGGACGCCCTGGTGGTGGTGTTCGCGCCGCCGCTGCCCAACCAGTTGGCGGACGAGGACGCCGACTTCACCTCGGCGTTGGCCAGCGTGGCGCTCGCCGGAGACAAGCCGACGGTGGCGACGCTGCTGGTCGGCCAGCCGCCGGCCGGTGTGCCGACGTACCCGTCGGTGGAGGAGTCGGTCCGGGCGTTGGCCCGGGTCGCCGACTACGCGGACTGGCTGCGCGAGCCGCCCGGCACGGTACCGGAGCTGGCCGGGATCGACCCGGGCGCGGCCGGTGCCGCGCTGGCCGTCGACCCAGTCGACTCGGTCGACCCGGTCCGGCTGCTCGCCGGGTACGGCATCGAGGTGGTCGACTCGATCCCGGCCGCCTCGGTCGACCAGGCGGTGGCCGCCGCCCGGCGGCTCGGCCTGCCGGTGGTGCTCAAGGCCGCTGCGGACGGTCTGCGACACCGGTTGGACCTCGGCGCGGTACGGCTCGATCTGGCCACCACGGGCGCGGTGGAACGGGCGTACCGCGACGTCGCGGCCCAGTTCGGCGCGCAGGTGCTGATCCAACCGATGGTGCCGCCCGGCGTCGCCTGCGTGGTCGAGTCGACCACCGACCCCACCTTCGGTCCGGTGGTCGGTTTCGGGCTGGGTGGTGTGGCGACCGATCTGCTGGGTGACCGGGCCTGGCGGGCCGCGCCGCTGACCGACCGGGACGCGGCCGGGCTGGTCGACGAACCCCGGGCCGCGCCGCTGCTGTCCGGGTACCGGGGAGCCGGCCCGGTGGACCGGGCCGCCCTGGTCGATCTACTGCTGCGGGTCGGGCGGCTCGCCGACGAGCAGCCGCAGGTCCACCGGCTACGGCTCAATCCGGTGCTGGCCCGGCCGGACGGGCTGGCGGTGCTGCACGCCAGCGTCGCGGTCGGACCGCCGGACGCCCGCCCGGACACCGGTCCGCGCCGGCTCTGACCGCACCGGCCCGCGCCGGCTGCTGACCGCTCCGTCGGCCCGCGCCGGCGCTGACCGCCTTGACGTCGCGCGGCCGGCCGGAGCTCTTGCTCCGACCGGCCGCCGCCCCCGATGAACCGGCTGTCCCCCCGGTCAGCCGGCGTACGTCTCCAGCCGCTGCGCCCGCGACGGGTGCCGCAGCTTGAGCAGCGTGACCTTCTCGATCTGCCGGATCCGCTCCCGGGACAGGCCGAACTCCCGGCCCACCTCGTCGAGGGTGCGCTGCCGGCCGTCGTCCAGCCCGAACCGCAGCCGGATCACCGCCTGCTCCCGCTGGGACAGCGTGGCCAGGACAATCTCCACCTCGTTGCGCAGCTTGCCCTCGGCAGCGGACTCCCCGCCCTGCTCACGCGGGTCGACGGCGGCGACGAAGTCGCCGAGGGCGCTCTCGCCGTCCTCACCGACCGTCTGGTCCAGGCTGACCGGCTCCCGGTCGTAGGAGATGAGCTCGATCACCTGGAACTCGGGCACCGACATGGCGGCGGCGATCTCACCGATCGTCGGCTCCCGCCCCAGCGTCGCCGACAGGTCACGGCGGGCCCGTACCATCCGGTTGACCTGCTCGACCATGTGCACCGGGATCCGGATGGTGCGGGCCTGGTCGGCCATGGCGCGGGTGATGGCCTGGCGGATCCACCAGGTGGCGTAGGTGGAGAACTTGTAGCCCTTGGCGTAGTCGAACTTCTCGACGGCGCGGATCAGGCCGAGGTTGCCCTCCTGGATCAGGTCGAGGAAGGCCATTCCCCGACCGGTGTACCGCTTCGCGATGCTGACCACCAGCCGCAGGTTGGCCTCCAGCAAGTGGTCCTTGGCGGCACGGCCCTCGGCGGCGACGACGTCCAGATCGGCGCGCAGCTGCGCGGACAGCCGGTCGGGCCCGGCGAGCTTCTCCTCGGCGAACAGCCCGGCCTCGATCCGCTTGGCCAGCAGCACCTCCTGAACGGCGGTGAGCAGCTTGGTGCGTCCGATCCCGTTCAGGTATGCGCGGACCAGATCGGCCGAAGCGCCGCGGTCGTCGGTGGCGTCAAGGTCGTGCTGACCGTCGGTGGTGACCTGGACGGTGGTGTCGATGTCGTCTTCGATGGTGCGTGTGACCACTCTCAGTCGCCTCCCCGCGTCGACAAGTGGTGAGCCAGCAGCGGAGTGCCGCTGGTGACAACCAGCTTGCCGGGTAGGGCGTGAAGTCACGGTTAGCCGGGGGCCAGGTGGCATGAATTCGGGACCTGACCGTTGCCGTACACCGCTTGGCGGTTGCTGACAGTGATGTCACAGTTCCAAAAGGATGGTCTGCGGTCCGATGTTGACGCTCTCCACCTGCATGTGCGCCCGGAACCGTCCGGTGCGTACCGTCGCGCCCCGCGCGGCCAGTGCCTCGACCACCGCCGTCACCAGCGGCTCGGCCAGCTCCGCCGGGGCGGCGGCGGACCAGCTCGGCCGTCGTCCCCGGCGCGCGTCGCCGTACAAGGTGAACTGGCTGACGACCAGGACCGGCGCGGCCAGCTGCGCGGCGGAGCGCTCGGCGGTGCCTTCACCGGTCGGGTCCGGCGGGAAGATCCGCAACTCGTAGACCTTGCGGGCCATCTCGACGGCGGTCGCGACCGTGTCGCTGTGGGTCACCCCGAGCAGCACCAGCAGCCCGGGGCCGATCGCCGAGACCACCTCGCCGTCGACCGTCACCGAGGCCCGACCGACCGTCTGCACCACCGCCCGCACACCGGTCAGCCTGCCACACCGGCCGCGGCCAATCAGCCCGTCGTGTCGGCCGGCCGGTCAGCCGACCACACCGCCGGTCACCCCGGCAGCAGGATGCCGCGTTCGACCAGCCGGGCCAGGACCGGCACGGCGGCCTCGGCGAGCTCCTGCTCGGGTACGTCGTGCGCGAGCGCCAGCAGCGCCAACTGCTCGCGCATCGGCAACCGGCCGTCGCACCCGCCGACCACCGCCAGCACCAGCGGATCGATGTCCTCGGTCCACCGCAGCCCCCCGGTCAACGTGACGGTCTGCCGGTCGACCGCCCAGCCGTCGTCGCCGATGCCGGCCTCCTGCTGCAGCCGCAGCCCGTCGGCGGCCCGGTAGCGGGCGTCGAGCAGACCGGCGGCGTCGCGGGCGCGCAGCCAGTCCTGCCGGGTGAACCACTCGTCGACCCGGTCGCCCAGCGGCGGTGCCACCTGCTGGCGCAGCTCCTCGACCCGGACCACCGGGTCGGCGTGTCCGCTGCGGCGCAGGGTGACCAGGCCGAAGCCGACCGCCTCGACCTTCTGCGCGTCGAACCAGTCGAGCCAGGCGGCCGCCCGGTGCGCGTCCGGGCCCTCGCTGGCGTCGGCCAGCCAGAGATTGACGTAGGAGACCGGGTCGGCCACCTCCCGCTGGATCACCCACCCGTCCAGCCCGGTGCCGGCCAACCAGCCGGCGACCCGTTCGGTCCAGTCCTCCCCGGCGACGTGCATCCAGTTCGCCAGGTAGTGCATGGTGCCGCCGTCGGTGAGCAGGTCCGGGGCGGCGGCGGCGAGCTCGGCGCAGATTCCGTCGCCGATCCGGCCGGAGTCGCGGTAGGTGTGGGTGGCGGTGCCCGGCCCGACCACGAACGGCGGGTTGCTGACCACGAGGTCGAACCGGCGACCGGCGACCGGCGCGGTCAGGTCGCCGTGCAGCAGCTCCCACCGTTGGCCGTTGAGCGCGGCGGTGGTGGCGGCGAACCGCAGCGCCCGGGCCGACAGGTCGGTCGCGGTGACGCTGTCGGCGTGGCCGGACAGGTGCAGCGCCTGTACGCCGCAGCCGGTGCCGAGATCCAGCGCCGCACCGACCGGCCGCCGGTGCACCGCACCGGCCAGGGTGGTCGACGAGCCACCGATGCCGAGGACATGATCGGCGGCGAGCGGCTGACCCGCCCGCAGGTGCGACGGCACGTCCGAGATCACCCACCAGGCGTCGCCGTACGGCTCCAGGTCGACGCCCTGCCGCAGCCCGGGTCCGTCCGGTGACTGCTCCACCAGCCCGGCGGCGAGCGCGTCGGCCAACGGCAGCGGCGCCAGTGCGGCGGCGACGGCGTCGGCCGGCTCGGTCTGGGCGCAGACGAACAGGCGGATCAGGGTGGCGAGCGAATCACCGTCGGCGGTACGCCGCAGCGCTTCCCGGTGATCGTTGCGGGCCACGGCGGAGGTGGCCTGCGGACCCAGCCGCTCGGCGATCCCGGTCGAGGTGAACCGGGCCGCGGTCAGCGCGGTCCGCAACTGGTCGATCCCGGCCGCGTCGAGCAGCGCGGGGTACTCGGTCGTGTCGTCGGTCACGTTGCCATCCTGCCCGGTTGCCTGACTTGTCCTGGCCCATCCTGCCCGGCGGGGCGGGTCGTCGCCGGACGATCTGCTCCGATCCGGCAGGATACGCGGATGAGCCTTTCGCTGCCCATCGACGCCGACGCCAACGAGCTGCTGCGGCGCAGCCCACTGGCGCTGGTCGTCGCGATGGTCCTGGATCAGCAGGTGCCGCTGGAACGCGCCTTCTCCGCGCCGTACGACCTGGGTCTGCGGCTGGGGCACCAGCCGGACGCCCGCGAACTCGCCGAGTACGACCCCGAGGAGCTGATTGCGGTCTTCGCCCAGCGGCCGGCGCTGCACCGGTTCCCGAAGGCGATGGCCGCCCGGGTGCAGCAGGTCTGCCGGATCGTCGTCGACCGGTACGACAACGACCCGGCCCGGATCTGGACCGACGCCCCGGACGGGGCGACCGCGTTGGCCCGGATCAGCGAGCTGCCCGGCTTCGGCAAGCAGAAGGCGCAGATCTTCCTGGCACTGCTCGGCAAGCGGTACGGCGTACAGCCGACGGGGTGGCGGGAAGCAGCCGGTGAGTTCGGCCGGGACGGGGTGCACGTCTCGGTGGCCGACATCGTCGACGAGGACTCCCTGGTCCGGGTACGCGAACACAAGCAGCAGATGAAGGCGGCGGCGAAGGCGGCCAAGGCCTGAGCAGCCGCGTCCCGTCGGTCGCATCCGCCGACCGATAGGTGGGTCACGTCTGCGGCTGGGCGTTCGGCGACGTGCGCCGGCAGGTGCGACGATGGCGGTACGCGACACGAGGAGGCACGGTGCGACGGACCGCTGGGCAACCGACCGTGATCACCGACGCCGAACCGAGCCCGGGAGACCAATTGCGCGGCCGGCAGCGTCGGTACGTGCTGATGATGTCGATCCGGGGCATCTGTCTGATCGTCGGCGCAGTCCTGGTGACCAGCGAGGCGCCGCTGCTCTGGCTGTGGCTGCCGATCTGCGCGGTCGGGATGATCCTGGTGCCGTGGCTGGCCGTGCTGCTCGCCAACGACCGGCCGCCGAAGGACCGGCACCGGATGCGCAACCAGCGGCGCCAACCCACTCCACGGGGCGGACCAGCGCAGGTCGGCGCCGTGCCGACCACGCCGTCACCGGTCCGCGTCATCGACGTCGAGCCCTGACCCGACGCGGCGGACCGGCCGGGCACCAACCACCCCGACCGCCGTGACGCCCGCCCGCCCGGCGGCGGCCAGTGCGGTCACCGGATCATCGTCGGCGAGCCAGGTGGCGAGTAGCCCTGCGGCGAAGGCGTCACCGGCACCGGTGGGGTCGACCACCGGCCCGCTCGCCGCCGCCGCCGACACCACCACCGCCGCCGACACCACCGTTGCCGGCTCGTACCAGACGGCTCCGCCGGAACCCCGCTTGACCACCAGCCGCCGCACCGGTGCCGGCGTCGGCAGTCCGTCGGCCAGCCCCAGCGCCGTGGCCTCGTCGAGGTTGGCCAGCAGCAGGTCGGTCCCGCGTACCCAGTCGAGGAACCTCGCCGGTCCGGCGGCCAGCAGCGGAGCCGCCGATGCCGCGTCGACGCTGGTCGACATGCCGTGCGACCGGGCCGTTACCAGCGCGTGGCGGCCGGCCTCCCGGCTGCGCGGGTGCAGCAGCGGGTAGCCGGACAGGTGCAGGTGTGTCGCGTCGGGAAACAGGGCCACGGCGTCATCGACGTCACCGGCCCGCAGCGACAGGTTGGCACCCCGGTCGGCGACCATCGACCGCTGTTCACCATGGGCCAGCACGATCACCGTGCCGGTCGCCGTGTCCGGACAGCGCCGTACCGCGAGGTCGACCCCGGCCGCGGCCAACTCGGCCAGCCGGATGTCCCCGAGGTCGTCATCGCCCGCCGCCGCCACCAACGTCACCGGTACGCCGTGCGCGGCGAGCCAGGCCGCGGTGTTGGCAGCCTGACCGCCGCCGGTAAACCGGATCCCACCCGCCGTGTCCGAGCCGGCCGCCAGCGGTGCGGTGAGCACGGCCACCACGTCGGTGACCAGGTCGCCGACGACCAGGACCCGGCCTGGGCGCGGCCGGCCAGGGGCCAGGCCGTCGCCGGTCAGCCTGCGGCCGGTCACCCCGCCGTGCCAGTGGACTCTGCGGCGCCGACGAACTCGGCCGCGTGGGCGGCCTCCGCCACCGCCGCCGCTACGGCGATCCGCCCGGCGAGGTCGGCGTTGCGCAGGATGATCCGGATGTTCACCGCCAGGCTGGCACCCGCGGTGGCCGAGTGGAAGTGCGCCAGCAGGAACGGGGTGACCTCTTTGCCGGTGACGCCCGCCTCGGCCATCCGGGCCAGCCCGGTGGCCAGCGTGGCGTCGTGCAGACCCGGATCCAGTTGCTCCTGCGGTGGCAGTGGATTCGCCACCACCAGCGCGCCCCCGCCGAGGCCGTGCCGGCGCCGGGCCCGGATCACCTCGGCAACGTGCTCCGGCGAGTCGAGCGACCAGTGCAGGTCGTGGCCGCTGTCGGTGACGAAGAATCCGGGGAACCGCCGGCTGCGGTAGCCGGCGACCGCCACGCCGAGGGTCTCCAGCCGCT
Organism: Micromonospora sp. LOL_021; assembly: GCF_048060215.1. Lineage (NCBI taxonomy): Bacteria > Bacillati > Actinomycetota > Actinomycetes > Micromonosporales > Micromonosporaceae > Micromonospora > Micromonospora sp. LOL_021. The sequence continues at coordinate 35,501 of NZ_JBHMIN010000011.1, forward strand.
CCAGGGTGGCCGCCACGTCCAGGATCGATTTCACCCCGGCGCAGACCACGGTGATCGGCGTACCGGCCAGGGTGACCAGGTCAGCCGACTCGTCGAAGGTCTGCGCCGCCTCCCGGTGCACCCCGCCGAGCCCGCCGGTGGCGAACACGCCGACGCCGGCCGCCGCCGCGACCACGCTGGTGGCGGCGACCGTCGTCGCCCCGTCCACGCCGCTCGCCGCGGCCAGCGCCAGGTCCCGGGCGGAGAGCTTGGCGACGGTGTCGGAGCCGGCCAGCCGGGTGAGCTCGGCGTCGTCCAGGCCGACCACCAGCCGCCCGCCGAGCATGCCGATGGTGGCCGGCACCGCGCCGGTGGCCCGTACCGTGGCCTCGATTTCGCGGGCGACCCGCAGATTGTCGGGTCGCGGCAGGCCGTGTGCGATGATGGTGCTTTCCAGGGCGACGATGGCCCGTCCGTCCCGGCGGGCGTCGGCCACCTCGGCGCCGTACTGGATGTCGTAGTGCAACGGCCCGGTGCGGCCTGCGGATTCTGCCATGATCACCACGGTACGGGGCCGGGGTCGCGCCGGACGTTGGACCCGTACGCCACAAACTGCCAAACTCTCAGCCTGGAGGTGGGAGACGACGTGACTACCGAGGTTCTTGAGCGTCCCGAGGTCAAGGATGCCGACGCCGACACCGGCCCGGAGATGTTCCACTACGTCCGCAAGGACAAGATCGCCGAGAGTGCCGTCATGGGCACCTTCGTGATCGCACTGTGCGGCGAACGCTTCCCGGTGACCCGTACGCCGAAACCCGGATCACCCGTCTGTCCCCGGTGCAAGGAGATCTACGAGTCGATGACCGGCTGAGCCGGACTCCGATCGGCCTTCGCGTCCACCGGCCGCGAGGGCCTTTTCGTGGCCGCGACCGGACTCCGGTCGCGGCCGCCGGCCGAGCGGGTAGACGGTTCCGTGATCGCCGGACGGGCCGGATCCGATCACGGGGGAAAGGGGTTCGCGTGCCGACCACCATGCCGACGGTCGACACGTTCCCGGCGCTGCGCGGTTGGCAGCGCCGGGCACTGGTGGAGTATCTGCGCCGGCGCAGCGAGGACTTCCTCGCCGTCGCGACGCCGGGTGCCGGTAAGACGACGTTCGCGCTGCGGATCGCGGCCGAGCTGCTGGCCGACGGCACCGTCGAGGCGGTCACCGTGGTCGCGCCGACCGAGCACCTGAAGGCCCAGTGGGCGGCGGCGGCCGGCCGGGTCGGCATCCAGCTCGACGCCGCGTTCCGCAACGCCGACCTGCACTCGGCCGCCGACTTTCACGGCGCGGTGGTCACCTACGCCCAGGTCGGGATGGCTCCCCAGGTGCACCGGCGGCGCACGATGACCCGGCGGACGCTGGTCATCCTCGACGAGATCCACCACGCCGGTGACTCCCGGTCCTGGGGCGACGGGATCAAGGCCGCGTTCGAGCCGGCCGTCCGTCGGCTGATGCTCACCGGTACGCCGTTCCGGTCGGACGACAACCCGATCCCGTTCGTACGCTACGAAGCGGGCGGCGACGGCCTGCCGAGGTCCCGGGCGGACAGCATCTACGGCTACTCCGACGCGCTGCGCGACGGAGTGGTCCGGCCGGTGCTGTTCCTGGCGTACTCGGGGGAGACCCGGTGGCGGACCAGCGCCGGGGACGAACTCGCCGCCCGCCTGGGCGAGCCGATGACCCAGGACCTCATCGCCCAGGCCTGGCGCACCGCGCTGGATCCGGCCGGCGACTGGATGCCGGCCGTGCTGCGCGCGGCCGACGCCCGGCTGACCTTCCTGCGTGACGGCGGCATGTCCGACGCCGGTGGTCTGGTCATCGCCAGCGATCAGGCGGCGGCTCGCTCGTACGCCCGGCTGCTGGAGCGGCTCACCGGGGAGAAGGCCGCGGTGGTGCTCTCCGACGACGCCGGCGCGTCGGCCCGGATCGCCGCGTTCGCCCGGTCCGAGCAGCGCTGGATGGTGGCGGTCCGGATGGTCTCCGAAGGGGTGGACATCCCCCGGCTGGCCGTCGGCGTGTACGCGACCAGCGCCTCGACGCCGCTGTACTTCGCCCAGGCGATTGGCCGGTTCGTCCGGGCCCGCCGGCCGGGGGAGTCGGCGACGGTGTTCCTGCCCAGCGTCCCGCACCTGCTCGGGCTGGCCAGTGAGATGGAGGCCGAGCGGGACCATGTGATCGGGGCGGCCAAGAAGCGGGAGGGCTTCGACGACGACCTGCTGGAGCGCGCCCAGCGCAACGAGCAGGCCAGCGGGGAGCTGGAAAAGCGGTTCGAGGCGCTGTCCGCCACCGCCGAGCTGGACCAGGTGATCTTCGACGGCGCCTCGTTCGGCACCGGCGCCCAGGCCGGCACCGCCGAGGAGGAGGAGTACCTCGGCCTGCCCGGCCTGCTCACCCCCGATCAGGTCACGGTGCTGCTGAACCGTAGGCAGGCCGAGCAGATCGCGGCGCAGCGACGGGCCCGGTCGACGGATCAACCGGTGCCCGCCGCCCGGCCGGCGGAGCGTCCACCGACGGCCGGGGAGCGGCGGATCACCCTGCGCCGTCAGCTGAACGCCCTGGTCGCCGCGCATCACCACCGTACCGGGCTGCCACACGGCAAGATCCACGCCGAGTTGCGGCGGCGGTGCGGTGGCCCCCCGAGCGCGCAGGCCACCATCGAGCAGCTGGAGGAGCGGATCGCGATGGTGCAGACGCTGTGACCCGGTAGGTCCCGGTCAGCCGGTCGCCAGCAGCTGGTCCAGCTTCTCGTACCCCTCGCGGACGCCGTGCTCCATTCCGCTGGCCAGCATCTGGTCGCGGGCGACCAGGTTCTCGACCAGCGACAGTACGGTGACTCGAGTACCGCCGTCCGGCAGGTCGTCGAAGGTGGCGGTCTCCAGGCTGACCCCGTCGGGCACCCCGTCGTAGGTGAAGGTCTGCACCAGTCGCTCGTCGGGGCGTACCTCGTGGAAGGAACCGTAGAATCCGGCAATCTGTTCGCCGTCGCGCCAGTTCGTGTATCGGTAGCTGCCGCCGGTGCGGCCGTCCCAGTGTTCGATCCGCAGCTCCAGATCCTTCGGGCCGAGCCACCGGGCGACCAGCTCGGGGTCGATCCAGGCGCGGAACACCCGGGCCCGGGGCGCGGCGAAGTCGCGGACGATCCGGATCCAGGGCAGGTCGGGGTGCGCCTCGATGCGGGTACGGGTGGTCGGGTCGTCGGTCGTGGTCGTGGCTTTCACGCTGCTCCTTGTTGTTCAGGGCCGGTCCCGTGGGTGCTTTCCCGGTCGGTCCGCTCGTAGTCGCCGGTCGGTTCGGTGCCTGCGGCCGGGCCGGCGGGCTGGTCGTCGTCCAGCGCAGCCAGTACGGCGTCCAGCCGGCTGAACCGCTCCTCCGCCCGTTGGCGGTACCGGTCGAGCCACCGGGACATCAGGTCGAAGACCTCGGCTTCCAGGTGGCAGGGCCGCCGCTGGGCGTCCCGGCTGCGGCTGACCAGGCCGGCGTCCTCGAGCACCTTGATGTGCCGGGAGACCGCCTGCACCGAGATGTCGTAGGGCGCGGCCAGTTGATTGACGGTGGCGTCGCCGTCGGTCAGCCGGGTGACGATGTCCCGACGGGTTGGATCGGCCAGCGCCGCGAACACCCGCGACAACTGGTCCTCACTCACCCGGCACCCCCCTCCTATTCAACGTTCTGGTTGAACAAGAGGTTATGCTGATCCCGGCAGCTTCGCAACAACTTGGTTGAATAAGCAGCTGGCACCGGGCAAAAAGAAGGGCTGGGCCCCACCGTCCGGTGGAGCCCAGCCGTTGCTGTCCAGGTGGTCTCGTCGTGTCAGTTGGCCATCAGATCGGCGCCACGCCAAGTGAACTCAGGGTCGGCCTTGAACTGCACCGCGATCTTGACGAGATCGTCGGCGTACTTGTTGGCGTGGTGTCCGCAGAACACCAGCTCGCTGCCGCCCGCCAAGGTCACCCGTAGTTTGCCGGCCGCGTTGCACCGGTCGCACCGTTCATCGGCGCCTAGGGCATCCACCGTCTCCGGAGGCGTGAGAGTCGGGGTCATCGCCTTCCTCCTCTGGTCGTCACCGATGAACACACTCTTCGGTCTGTCACCCATCGTCCAACACCGGCGGGGGTCCCCGCCTTCCCGATGTGCCCCCGGGGGACCGGGCTCACACCTGGTAGGCACAGTGTGCCGTGAACCAAGGGTGCCACGTCAACGATCACCGCCGGGTAACGCCGTGATGACCTGGGTTTGGTAGACGCCAAGTGACCAAAGTTACACATTGGGTTGTCCTGAACCGGTCAGTCCAAGTAGTCCCGGAGCACCTGCGAACGTGACGGGTGTCGCAACTTGGACATCGTCTTGGATTCGATCTGGCGGATCCGCTCCCGGGTGACCCCGTAGACCTGTCCGATCTCGTCCAGCGTCCGCGGCTGCCCGTCGGTGAGACCGAACCGCAACCTGACCACCCCGGCCTCGCGTTCCGACAAGGTCTGCAGCACCTGCTGCAGCTGGTCCTGCAGCAACGAGAAGGAAACCGCGTCCACCGCTACCACGGCCTCGGAATCCTCGATGAAGTCACCGAGCTGGCTGTCGCCCTCGTCGCCGATGGTCTGGTCCAGCGAGATGGGCTCCCGGGCGTACTGCTGAATCTCCAGCACCTTCTCCGGTGTGATGTCCATCTCCTTGGCCAGCTCCTCCGGCGTGGGCTCACGGCCCAGGTCCTGCAGCAGCTCGCGTTGGATACGACCCAGCTTGTTGATCACCTCGACCATGTGCACCGGGATCCGGATGGTGCGGGCCTGGTCGGCCATGGCGCGGGTGATGGCCTGGCGGATCCACCAGGTGGCGTAGGTGGAGAACTTGTAGCCCTTGGCGTAGTCGAACTTCTCGACGGCGCGGATCAGGCCGAGGTTGCCCTCCTGGATCAGGTCGAGGAAGGCCATTCCCCGACCGGTGTACCGCTTGGCCAGCGAGACCACCAGCCGCAGGTTCGCCTCCAGCAGGTGGTTCTTGGCCCGTTCCCCGTCCCGGGAGATCCAGCCCAGGTCCCGGGTCAGCTGGGTGGGCATCTTCTGGTCGCTCTCGTCGGCGGCCCGCAGTCGCTCCGCCGCGTACAGCCCGGCCTCGATCCGCTTGGCCAGCTCGACTTCCTGCTCGGCGTTGAGCAGCGGCACCTTGCCGATCTGCTTCAGGTACGCCCGGACCGAGTCGGCCGAGGCGGTCAGCTCGGCGTCCCGGCGGGCCTGCTTGAGCGCCTCGGACTCCTCGTCGTCCCACTCGAAGTCGTTGTCCCGGGTGGCGTCGGCCTCGGCCGCCTGGGCGAGCTCGGCCGGCTCCTCCACCACGACGTCCTCGATCTCTGCCGCCAGTGTTTCCGGATCGATCTCCTCGTCCGGCGTGTCCGGGTTGCTGCCGTCCTTCGCGGTGGCCTTGCCCGCCTTGGCCGGAGCCTTGCCGGCCGGTGTGGCGCCGGCGGCCTTGGCCGGGGCGGCACCACCGGCGGCCTTGGCGGCCCGGGTCCGGGTGCTCTTCGGCGCGGGCTTCGCGGCGGCGGGCTTGGCCGCCGGCTCCTCGGCCGGAGTGCCGTTCTGCGCTGCGGCCGGCACCGCCGCCGTGGTGGCCTTGCGGGTGGTGGCCTTCTTCGCCGGCACGGCCACCGCCGGGGCCGGCTCGTCGGGGCCCGGCGCCTGTTTCGGGGCGCTCGGGGCCCGACGGGTGGTCTTGGCCGTGGTGGCCTTCGACGCCGGGGTGGCGGACCGGGCCGCAGCGACCCGGCGCCGGGTGCTGGCCGAGCCGTCCACTACGACCGTGACGCCGGCGTCGGCGAGCGCGCGGAGAATCTTCTTGGCTTGGGCCGGAGTCACTTCGGCGGACTCAACCGTCCGTGCGACCTCGGCCGACGTTAGCTGACCACCGGCCTGTTCGGCATGGGCGATCAGGGTGTCGGTTAGCGAGCGTACGTCGGCGCCGGTGTGGCGGAGTTCTGTCACGAATGACCTTCCGGAGGCGATGAACGAGCACGGCCGGACCGGCCACCGCAGCGCGGAGCGACGTGCCGGTTGTGATTGTGTCCCCCCGCGACCGCTCCACCGGCCGGACCGGCTGACCGTGACACGAGGGCAGGCGTGAATTGTAACGCCGTTTGTGGGGATCATCCCGCCACGCGCGAGCCAGCCGCCGGTCGGGGGCCACCGACATGGGACGAACGTGGACTTTGACAGGATGTTACCCCTGCCGTACGGGTGATTGTCGCTGACCACCCGGCTGAGGTGGCCACCCGGTCCCCGGCCCGCGGCGAAGGCCGGCAGCGATCGCACCCGCTCACGGTTCGCCAGCGGGATCGGTGACCGGGCGTACGGCGGAGAAGGGGAGACGATGGCGGAGCGGACACCCGAACCGGAGCACCTGTTGGAGATCGCGGTCGACGTCGCGCGGGCGGCGGCGCGTACCGCGGCCGAGATGCGGCGGGCCGGGGTCTCCGGGCTGGCCACTAAGAGCACCGCGACCGACGTGGTCACCGCCGCCGACCGGGCGGTCGAACGGCAGGCCGTCGCGGCGCTGCGCGAGCAGCGCCCGAGCGACTCCGTGCTGGGCGAGGAGTACGGCGATTCCGCCCCGGCCGGGGGCCGCGTGCGCTGGATCCTCGACCCGATCGACGGCACGGTGAACTACCTGTACGGGCTGCCGAACTACGCCGTGTCGCTCGCCGCCGAGGTCGACGGCCAAGTGGTCGCGGGAGTGGTACGCAACGCCGCCACCGGGGCCGAGTGGACCGCCGTGCGGGGCGGCGGTGCCTACCGCGACGGGCAGCGGCTGGCCGGGTCCGATCAGTCGGAGTTGGCCCAGGCGCTGGTCGCCACCGGGTTCGGCTACCACTCGGCGCGTCGGGTGCACCAGGCACGGGTGCTCGTCGGCCTGATACCGCACGTGCGGGACATCCGCCGGTTCGGCGCGGCAGCGATCGACCTGTGCCTGGCGGCCGAGGGCCAGGTCGACGCGTACTTCGAGAAGGGGCTCAACCCCTGGGACCACGCGGCGGGGGGACTGGTGGCGGAGGAAGCGGGTCTGCTGGTCGCCGGACTGGCCGGGGCTCCGGTCGGCCCGCAGATGGTGGTGGCCGCCCCACCGGCGCTGTTTCCGGCGCTGCAGGGGCACCTGATCCGGCTGGACGCCGCCGGCGGGCCGTGAGTGCCGGTCGGTCAGTCCTCGGGTGCGGCACAGGTCTGCGGTGGCAGCACCGGCTTGCCCAGTGCCGCCAGCGACTGGTTCACCTCGGTGGTGGTCGCCAGTTGCCGGAACGCGTTGCCGATGACCACGTCCACAATGTCGTCCTCGCGGGCCGGATCGTACTCGGTCCTGGCCTGGTCGAGGAAGTATGCGCGCATCAGGTGGGCGGAGCCGACCGCCTCGGGGCCGTACCGCAGCACGGCCACGTCGTCGATCCGCCGGCCCTCCGGGTCGTTGGCAGCCTCCTCGATCTGGAAGTTGCGGTTGCTCAGATCGTCGGCGATGTTGGTGGCGAGCCCGCTGGTGTCGGTCGCATTGTAGACATTGAGCCGGACGTCCTTGGCCTCTCGTAGCTGGACATCGGCCAAGGCCCAGCCCTCCGGGCAGGTGGTCGCGGTGGCTTCGCCCCCCTGGCTGTCGCGGACCATCGCGACGATGACGAAGACCAGGGCGAACACGACAAGTCCGCCGATGACGACGAGCGCTCGCACGCGCGCAAAGCTCATGGATCTGGCCCCCTGCGAGGTGTGGCGGTACCGGGTGTCGGCCCGCCGCACCGGTGAGTACCGAGTATGCCCGCCGAGGTTAGCGGTTGTCCGGACGGCACGGTAAACAGCTCGCCGTCCGGCCGGCGTGCCGGCGCCGATCGGCCGGCGGGTACCCCTATCTTCGTGTCGCCTGAGTCACACTGGGAACAACTTCCGGTGTCTGGGCGTACATCAGTCCCACAAGGGCGGTATACATGCGTCGGCCAGAGAGGGGTAAGGTACCGCGCTCGCGGGGGGAGTTTCCTGCGGCAACCGCAAAACGGCGCAAAACGGTACGTTTCGCCGGGATGCGATCCCACCAGGGCCCGCATGGGAACCGAAATACCGTCGTCCGGCGTTATCACCGGAAGCGACTGAACGATACGGGAGAGTGAACCGATGGCCACCGACTACGACGCTCCGCGTCGCGACGAGGTCGACCTCGGCGAGGACAGCCTGGAGGAGCTCAAGGCACGGCGCGTCGACTCACAGTCGGGCGCCGTCGATGTGGACGAAGCCGAGGTGGCCGAGAGCTTCGAGCTGCCCGGTGCCGACCTGGCGGACGAGGAACTGACGGTGAAGGTGCTGCCGATGCAGTCGGACGAGTTCCGCTGCGCGCGCTGCTTCCTGGTCCACCACCGCAGCCAACTCGCCGTCGAGCGCAACAACGAGCTGATCTGTCGCGAGTGCACCTGACGACACACGGGGGGAAGAGGGGGACACGCGGCGACCTCGACACGAGGTCGCCGCAGTCGCCGTGACCGCGTCCGGCCGCCGGCCCTGGAGGCAGCATGACCGATCCTGACCGTTCCGCGCAGGACGGCGACCGGGCCGGGACCGACCGGTTCGCCGCCACGGTGGCCGAACTGACCGGGGACGCGACCCCGCCGGCCGACCGGCGGCGCCTGCTCGGGCGGCTCGTCGAACAACTGCGTCGGCGCGGCGTGACCGAGCTGTTCAAGCCGGCGGCGGCGGGCCGGTGGCTGGTCCAGGCGGTGGCCGACGTCGCCCCGTACCTTCCGGTCCGCGACCTGGCCACGTTGCGCCGGCACCATCCGGGCCTCGACGACGAGGAGCTGGCCGAGCGGCTGATCCGCAACGCCAGCCGGGTCAGCGCCGGGATCGGCGCGGCGGGCGGCGGCGTCTCAGCCGTCCAGTGGACCGTCACCCCGACCCTGCTGTCCGCGCCGGTACTGCTGGCGGCCGAGACGGTCGCCGTCGTGGCCGTGGAGCTCAAACTGGTCGGCGAGCTGCACCAGGTGTACGGCGTACCGGTGCCCGGCACCGGCACGGAGCGCGCCGTCAACATGATCCACGCATGGGCCAACCAGCGGGGCGTCAACCCGATGGTGCCCGGTGTCGGAGTGGGCGCGGTGCTCGGCACCGCCGCCCGTCGCGAGCTGGGCGAGCTGCTGCTTCGCCGGTTCGGCCGCAACCTCACCACTCTGGGCCCGTTCCTGACCGGCGCGGCGGTGGCCAGCTACCTCAACCGTCGGGCGACCCGGGCGCTCGCCGACCGCGTCCGCGTCGACCTGCGTGGCCAGCGGCGGGCGCTCGGTCTGATGCACCCGCCGGCTCCGCCGGCGATCGGGGGCGTGCGCCCACGGCCCGAATGATCCGCGCGTCTCAGCTGGCCGGCGGGTCGGCGGTGACGCCACCGCCATCCGTCGCTCCGTCACCGGTCGGGCGGTCACCGGTCGCGCCGGCTGCCTGGCGCTGTCGGGCGGCGCGGACCTCGCCGGCCAACCGGACCGGGTCCCGGGTGCTCACCACCCAGTACGGCGTGGGGTCCGCCGGATCGTCCAGCACGACCTGCACGGCGCCGGCGATCCACGGCCGTTGGATGACGAACGCCAGCGGGTCGGCGCCTACTCCGAGCAGTTCCCGGCGCCCGTCCCCGTCCAGGGCGATGACCTCGGCGACGTACCGCAGGGGAAGCCGGGCGTCGTCGACCTGGAGCTCGTCCGAGGTGACCCGGATCGGGATTCGCCCCAGCCACCACAGACCGGCGACGGTCGACGGCAGCAGCACGCTGAACGGCAGCCAGGCCCGGACCCCGGAGGTGCCCATCCAGACCTCGGCGGCCAGGAAGGCGGCGAGCGCCGACCCGCCCAACCAGAGCCACCACGGCAGGCGGAGTCGCTCCCGGTAGTGCACCACGGCCCGGTACGGTGTGTCGGGTTCGGCGGAAGCGGATGCCACGTCGTCCGAGGGTACGGGCCCGGCAACGGGGTGCGTTCGGCGGCCTGTGCGCAGGAGCCGTCCCGGTCGGCGGTGGCGGAGAGGTGGGGGTTCATGTCTAACACGGTGCGGGTGGCGGTGCGCCGGCTCGACCCGGGTCTGCCGGTGCCGGGCTACGCCCATCCCGGCGACGCCGGGGCCGACCTGTTCGCCGCCGAGGACGCCGAGTTGGCGCCCGGCGCGCGGGCGCTGGTGCGTACCGGGGTGGCGGTCGCGTTGCCGGGCGGGTACGTCGGGCTGGTCCACCCCCGCTCCGGCCTCGCCACGCGGCTGGGCGTCACCGTGCTGAACGCCCCCGGTACGGTCGACGCGGGCTACCGCGGTGAGATCCTGGTGAACCTGATCAACCACGATCTGTCCCGGCCAGCCCGGATCTGCCGAGGTGACCGGATAGCGCAACTTGTGATACAACGCGTCGAAACAGCAGAATTTTCTGTCGTCGACGAGTTGCCCGACTCGGCGCGAGGTTCCGCCGGACACGGCTCGACCGGCGGCCATGCCGGCCTGTCCGTCGTGGCCCAGCCGACCCCGGCCGAACCGGCAGCCCGCTGACCAGCGACAGCGCATACGGAAGGTTGGCATCGTGGTCTTCTCCCGCGGCCGCGGGCGCGGCCGGCACGCTCAGGACGGACCCGTCGGTCCCGAGACCGACGACCTGGCACCCGGCAACCCCACGCAGGGCCCGTACGACGTTACCGAGGCCCCGACCGGCGTCCGCCGGCTCGACCTGGGCAGCCTGCAGATCCCCGCGATCGAAGGGGTCGAGGTCCGGGTCCAGGCCAACCCGGACGGGGCGATCCAGCAGGTGGTGCTCGCCAACCGGGGCAGCGCGCTGCAGCTCGGGGTCTTCGCCGCACCGCGTACCGAGGGCATCTGGGACGAGGTGCGCGTCGAGATCACCGAGTCGCTGCGCCGCGACGGGGCGAGCATCCGGGAGGCCACCGGCGAGTACGGCCCCGAGCTGGTGGCCCAGGTGCGTACCCCGGACGGCGGCACCGACCTGCGGTTCGTCGGCATCGACGGACCCCGCTGGATGGTACGGGCGCTGTTCCAGGGCCCGGCCGCCGTGGACCCGGCGGCCGCCGCGACGCTCACCGAGGTGCTGCACGGTCTGGTCGTCGACCGCGGCCAGGAGGCCAAGCCGGTACGCGAACCGCTGCCGCTGCGGCTGCCCCGCGAGCTCGCCGAGCAGGCGCGGCAGTCGCCGCCGGCCACGGCGTAGCGCACCCGGCCACGGCGTAGCGGCACCGGCGGGCCGGGCGCACCGGCCAGTTGGCCGGTGCCGGTCGCGGCGTACCCTGGTGGGGCGGGCCGCACCCGACGCGGATCCGCGCCGCACCGGCGACGCCGAGGAGGGGCAGACGGTCATGGCAATCGATGAACGCCGCCCGTCGCTGCGCCGGTTCCTGCGCCGGCTCGCCGCCACCGAAGCCGAGCTGGACGCCGAACAGCTACAGCGGGAGAGCGCGGAATGCGGAGCCACTCCCGCCGGGCAGTGTCACCGCGGCGAGGTCGTCTCGGTCTCCGGACGGCTCCGTACCGTGGTCTACTGCCCTCGGACCAACCTGCCGACCCTGGAGGCCGACCTCTATGACGGCAGCGACGTCGTCACCCTGGTCTGGCTGGGCCGGCGACGGATCGCCGGCATCGAACCGGGCCGTGCGCTCACCGCCCGCGGCCGGGTCGCGGTCCGCGACGACCGTAAGGTGATTTACAACCCGCACTACGAGTTGGAATCCCCCCGGTGAGCCGGCCGGTCACGTCCGGCGCCGCCACCAACAAAGGAAGGCGGTGCCGATGACCTCTGGACAGCACCCCCCGGCAGCCGGCAGTGACGACGAGGAACGCCTGCCGAGCATCACCGAGCAGATGGCCGAGCAGCTCGGCGGCTGGCGCGGGCTCGTCGAGTCGAGCGTGCCGATCGCCGTCTTCGTGGTCTGCAACGTCATCTGGGACCTGTCGGTGGCGCTGATCGCCGCGGTGGGTGTCGCGGTCGGTATCGCGGTGGTCCGGCTGCTGCAGCGCCGGCCGATCCGGCACGCGGTCAACGGGCTGTTCGGCATCGGCATCGGTGCCCTGCTCGCCTGGCGGACCGGCGAGGAGCGCGACTTCTACCTGCCGGGCATCCTGTACGGCATCGGCTACGGGCTGGCCCTGCTCGGCTCGGTGGTGATCCGCCAACCGCTGGTCGGCTGGATCTGGTCGGTGCTCGCGGCAGGTGGCCGCTCCGAGTGGCGCGCCGACCCCGTGCTGATCCGCACCTTCAACCGGCTGACCGTGCTCTGGGGCGTCGTCTGGCTGCTCAAAGTCGGTGTACAGGCCGGCTTCTACCTGGCCTCGATGGAGACCGCGCTGGGCGTCTCCCGGCTGCTGCTCGGCTATCCGCCGTACGCGGTGCTGCTGGCGATCACCATCTGGGTGGTCCGTCGGGTCAACCGTGAGCGCCACGACGCCGGACCGGTGCTGGCCGCCTCGAACTGACGGCCGCCCGTCCGCTGGCTGGCCGGGGTTCAGTCCTGCGGTGGGGGTTGCTCGTCGCGGACCGGCGGCGGCGGTTGCTCACCGCGCCGGGTGCGGGCCACGCTGTCCGCCCCGAGGACCACCGCCCGGACGTCGTCCTCCACCTCAGCGGTGCAGACGAAGACGAGTTCGTCCCCGGGTTCGAGCGGGTCGTCCGGGCCGGGGGTCAGTACCCGCTTGCCCCGGACGATCGCCACCAGGGCGGAGTCGCGGGGCAGCGGCACGGTGCGGACGGCATGTCCGACGTACGGGGCGTCGGTCGGTAGGGTGATCTCCACCAGGTTCGCCTCACCCTGCCGAAAGGTCATCAGCCGGACCAGGTCGCCGACCGTCACCGCCTCCTCGACCAGCGCCGCCATCACCCGTGGCTTGCTGACCGCCACGTCGACGCCCCACTGCTCGGTGAACAGCCACTCGTTCTCGGCCCGGTTCACCCGCGCCACCACCCGGGGGACGCTGAACTCCGTCTTGGCCAGCAGCGAGACCACCAGGTTCACCTTGTCGTCGCCGGTGGCCGCGACGACCACGTCGTACGAGCTCAGCTCGACGTCCTCCAGGCTGGCCACCTCGCATGCGTCGGCCAACACCCAGTCGGCCTCCGGCACCCGGTCCGGCAGGACCAGCGCGGGATTACGTTCGACGAGGGTCACCTGATGGCCGTTGTCGATCAACTCCTGGGCGATGGAGCGGCCGACGTTGCCGGCACCCGCGATGGCCACCCGCATCACCGCGCTCCTTCCGGCAGGCTGCTGGCGGTCAACGTGACGGCGTCGGCGATGTCGTCGGTGACCAGCATGAAGACCTGATCACCCTCCTGCAGCACGGTGGACGGGGTCGGCAGCATGCCGATTCCGAACCGCATCAGGTACGCCGCCCGGGTGCCGGCCGCCCGCTCCAGCGCCTGCAGCGGCCGGCCGATCCACTCCCGGTGCAGCGGCACCTCGACGATCGACACCGTGCTGGTCGGGTCCCGGAAGATCTCCACGTGCCCTTCGGGGACCAGGTGACGCAGCATCCGGTCGGCGGTCCATCGTACGGTCGCCACCGTCGGGATGCCGAGCCGTTCGTAGACCTCGGCCCGCCGCTGGTCGTAGATGCGGGCGGCGACCCGGGACACGCCGAACGTCTCGCGGGCCAGCCGGGCCGAGATGATGTTGGAGTTGTCGCCGCTGGAGACGGCGGCGAAGGCATCGGCCTGCTCGATCCCGGCCGACTGGAGCACGTCGCGGTCGTAGCCGGAGCCGGTGACCCGGGTGCCGGCGAAGTCGTTGGGCAGCCGACGGAACGCGTTGGCGTCCTTGTCGATCACCGCGACCGAGTGGCCGCGGTCCTCCAGGTTGTGTGCCAGGGTCGAGCCGACCCGGCCGCAACCCATGATCACGACGTGCACCTGAACCCTCCCGCCGGGCGATCCGTCGGACGCGTGCCGGTACGGTCGCCACGTTCACCTGCCAGCCTGCCACGTGGCGGCCGGATGACGCGCCGACCGTACCGTGCCGGCGGGCGGGCCGCGTGATCAGCCACCCGGATTCGTCGGGAGCCGGACGGCCGTACCCTTAGCGCTTGTGGCCAGTCCGACCTCCCTGATCAAACGGCTGCTGCTGGGCCGGCCGTTCCGGTCCGACCGGCTCCAGCACACCCTGCTGCCCAAGCGGGTGGCGCTGCCGGTCTTCTCGTCCGACGCGCTCTCCTCGGTGGCGTACGCACCGGACGAGATCCTGCTGACCCTGTCCATCGCCGGCGCGGCCGCGTTCGTCTACTCGCCGTGGGTCACCCTGGCGGTGGCGGTGGTGATGGTCACCGTGGTCGCCAGCTACCGGCAGAACGTGCACGCCTACCCGTCGGGCGGCGGCGACTACGAGGTGGCCAGCGTCAACCTCGGCCCTCGGTTCGGCGTCGGGGTGGCCAGCGCCCTGCTGATCGACTACGTACTCACCGTCGCCGTCTCGGTCGCCTCCGGGGTGGCCAACCTCGGCTCGGTGCTGCCGTTCGTGGCCGAGCACAAGGTGCCGGTGGCGGTGGCCGCCATCGTGACGCTCACCGCCCTCAACCTGCGCGGGGTGCGCGAGTCCGGGCGGATGTTCGCCGTCCCGACGTACGGCTTCGTCATCGTGATCACGGCGGTGATCGCCACCGGCCTGATCCGGATCTTCATCCTCGGGCACGACCTGCGCGCGCCCAGCGCGGACCTGGTCATCGCCGCCGAGTGGGTCGACCTGACCGGCTTCGCGATGGCGTTCCTGCTGCTGAGGGCCTTCTCGTCGGGCTGCGCGGCGTTGACCGGGGTGGAGGCGATCTCCAACGGGGTGCCGGCGTTTCGCCCTCCGAAGAGCCGCAACGCCGCCACCACCCTGGTGCTGCTCGGCGCGCTGTCGGTGACCATGATCGCCGGGATCATCTGGCTGGCCCAGCGCACCGGGCTGCAGTTCGTGGAGAACCCGGCGCTGCAGATCGAGTCCGGCCCGGACGGCTACGTGCAGAAGACGGTGGTGGCCCAGCTGGCCGAGACCGTCTTCGGCTCCGGTGTGCTGCTCTTCGTCGCCGCCGGGGTGACCGCGCTGATCCTGTTCCTCGCCGCGAACACCGCGTTCAGCGGATTCCCGGTGCTCGGCTCGATCCTTGCCCAGGACCGGTACCTGCCCCGCCAGCTGCACACCCGGGGCGACCGGCTGGCGTTCAGCAACGGCATCCTGTTCCTGGCCGGCTTCGCGATCGTGCTGACCGTGGTGCTGCAGGCCGAGGTGACCCGGCTGATCCAGCTCTACATCGTCGGGGTGTTCGTCTCGTTCACCCTGTCCCAGGCCGGCATGCTGCGGCACTGGAACCGGCGGCTGCGTACCGAGCGGGACCCGGCGGTACGCCGTCGGATGCACCGGGCGCGGGCGATCAACGGGTTCGGCATGACGCTGACCGGCGCCGTCCTGGTCGTCGTGCTGGTCACCAAGTTCGCCCTCGGCGCGTGGATCGCGATCGCCGCGATGGCCGGGGTGTACGCGCTGATGCTGGGCATCCGCCGGCACTACGACACGGTGGCCCGGGAACTCACCCCGGCCGAGGGTCGGCCGGTGCTGCCCGCCCGCAACCACGCCGTGGTGCTGGTCAGCAAGGTCCACCTGCCGACGCTGCGGGCGGTCGCGTACGCCCAGGCCACCCGCCCGGACTCGCTGGCCGCGCTCACCGTACGGGTCGACGACGCGGACACCCGCGCGGTGCAGGCCGAGTGGGACCGCCGTGAGCTGCCGGTGCCGCTGACCGTGGTCGACTCGCCGTACCGGGAGATCACCCGGCCGATCATCGACTACGTCAAGTCGGTGCGTCGCGACGCACCGCGCGACGTGGTCACCGTGTTCATTCCCGAGTACGTGGTCGGCCACTGGTGGGAGAACCTGCTGCACAACCAGAGCGCGCTGCGGCTCAAGGGCCGGCTGCTGTTCGAACCGGGGGTGATGGTGACCAGCGTCCCATGGCAGCTGGCGTCGAGCGTCGGCCGGGACCTGAGCCGGTACGACGAATCGCTCAGCCGCGGCCCGGCGCGCGGTCCGCGCCCGATGCCCACTGATCCGATCGATCCGATCGATCCGGTCGACCCGGACGATCTGGCTGTCGCGTCCGATCCGGCCGGGCCGACGGTGCCGGCGGATCCCGCCGGGTCGGGCGGCGGCCAACGGCCGGCGTCGGAGGGGCAGGTACGCGGTGACCGGTGACGCCGTCAGTTCAGCACGGGCCGACCTGGCGGAAGGTGACCGGAAGACGGTACGGGTAGGCGCCGTGGCGCACGGCGGGCACTGCGTCGCCCGGGTCGACGGCCAGGTGGTCTTCGTCCGACACGCCCTGCCGGGTGAATTGGTCACCGTCGAGGTCACCGAGACGCACCGAGGCTACCTGCGCGGTGACGCGGTCTCCGTGCACGAACCTGCCCCGGACCGGGTCGAGCCACCCTGCCGGTACGCCGGCCCCGGCCGCTGCGGCGGCTGCGACCTGCAGCACGTCACCGTGACCGGTCAGCTGGCCTGGAAGGAGGCGGTGGTCCGGGAGCAGTTGCGGCGGCTTGGTGGGCTGACCGTGGCCGAGGTCGACGGGTTGGCGCCGCGGGTCCGGCCGTTGCCGGGCGGCCCGCTCGGCTGGCGGACCCGGGTGCGCTACACCGTCGACGCCGCCGACCGGGCCGGCCTGCTCAAGCACCGGTCACACGAGGTGGTGCCGGTGGACCGCTGTCTGATCGCCCACCCGGCCGTGCAGGCGGCACCGGTGGTGCCGGCCAGCGGACGTCGGTGGCCGGGCGTCGACGCGGTCGAAGTGGTCGCGTCGGCCGCCGGCGAGGTCGTCGTCACCCCGGCCGGCGGGTCGTCACCCCGGCCGGCGGGGGCGTCCGGTGCCGGGTCCGCTGCGCCGTCGGAACTGCCCGATGCGCTGCCAGGTTCAGTGACGCAGGTCACCGAATCTGCCGCCGGTCGCCGCTGGCGGTTGCCGGCCGGGGCGTTCTGGCAGGTGCACCCGGCAGCGGCCGACACCCTGGTCAGCTCGGTGCTGGACCTGCTGGATCCCCGTCCCGGCGAGTCGGCGTGGGACCTGTACGGCGGTGCCGGTCTGTTCGCCGCCGCGGTGGCCGGCCGGACCGGGCCGCACGGGCGGGTCACGATGGTCGAATCGTCGCCCGCCGGGGTGGCCGCGGCCCGACTCAACCTGGCTGACCTGCCCCGGATCGAGGTCGTCGCGGCCCGGGTGGAGACGGCGCTGACCCGCCGGCGGATCACCGGACCGGTCGACCTGGTGGTGCTCGATCCGCCCCGGGCCGGAGCGGGCGCCCGGGTGGTCGCCGGGATCGCAGCGGCAACCCGGCGGGCCGTCGCCTACGTCGCCTGCGATCCGGCCGCGCTCGCCCGGGACGTACGCACCTTCCGGGAACTCGGCTGGACGTTGGCGCAGCTGCGCGGCTACGACTGTTTCCCAATGACCCAGCATGTCGAGTGCGTGGCCCTGTTCACTCCACCTGGACCACCGGCTGAGGAGTGATCGCCCTGGGTTCGGCCGGGCTGCGCGGCGGCGTGTTCCCGATAGACTCACCGGTCATGGGCGGACGTCGCGCGCAGGCCGGAGCGCGCACCGGCGCCGGGACAGACGCTCCGCGCCGGATCAGGGCGAGTGGGGCAGTTGGGAGCGAAAGTTGAGCCAGGCAGAGGCAGGAGCCGACGGCCGTTTGCTGGCCACCGTACGCACTCCGCAGGACGTCAAGCGGCTCTCCGCCGAGGAGCTGACGCTGCTGGCTGCGGAGATCCGTGACTTTCTGGTGGCCAAGGTCTCCCGCACCGGCGGGCACCTGGGGCCCAACCTCGGTGTGGTGGAGCTGACCATCGCCATGCACCGGGTCTTCGACTCGCCCCGGGACCGGTTCCTGTTCGACACCGGTCACCAGGCCTACGTACACAAGATTCTGACCGGCCGGCAGGCCGCCTTCGACCAGCTCCGCCAGCGCGGTGGCCTGTCCGGCTATCCGAGCCAGGCCGAGAGCGAGCACGACCTGATCGAGAACTCGCACGCCTCCACCGCATTGTCCTATGCGGATGGTCTGGCCAAGGCGTACGCGTTGCGCGGCGAGGCGCGCAGCGTGGTCGCGGTCGTCGGTGACGGGGCGCTGACCGGCGGCATGTGCTGGGAGGCGCTGAACAACATCGCCGGTGCCCGCAACCCGCTGGTCATCGTGGTCAACGACAACGGCCGGTCGTACGCGCCGACCACCGGCGGTCTGGCCGACCATCTGGCGGCGCTCCGGCTGAACCCCGGCTACGAGAAGGTCCTCGACCTGGTCAAGGACACCCTCGGCGCCACCCCGATGGTCGGCCGGCCGATGTACGAGGTGCTGCACGCGGTCAAGAAGGGCATCAAGGACGCGGTCGCGCCGCAGACCATGTTCGAGGATCTCGGCATCAAGTACGTCGGCCCGATCGACGGGCACGAGCTGGCCGCCGTCGAGTCGGCGTTGCAGCGGGCCAAGGGTTTCGGCGGGCCGGTCATCGTGCACGTGGTGACCCGCAAGGGGTACGGCTACCGGCCGGCCGAGGAGGACGAGGCCGACTGCCTGCACGGTCCGAGCAGCGCTTTCGATGTGGAGACCGGCAAGCTGCTGGCCGCGCCGGCGGTGAAGTGGACCCACGTCTTCGCCGACGAGTTGGTGGCGGTCGCCGACGAGCGGCCCGACGTCGTCGGGATCACCGCCGCGATGGCCGAGCCGACCGGCATCGCGTCGCTGGCCCGCAAGTACCCGCACCGGGTGTACGACGTCGGCATCGCCGAGCAGCACGCCACCACCTCGGCCGCCGGGCTGGCCATGGGCGGACTGCACCCGGTCGTCGCGGTCTACGCGACGTTCCTGAACCGGGCGTTCGACCAGGTCCTGCTGGACGTGGCGATGCACAAGCTGCCGGTGACATTCGTGCTGGACCGGGCCGGAGTGACCGGCCCGGACGGGCCCAGCCACTACGGCATCTGGGACATGTCGGTCTTCGGGGTGGTGCCAGGGCTGCGGATCGCCGCCCCCCGGGACGCGGCGACCCTGCGTGAGGAGCTGCGCGAGGCGGTGGCGGTCGACGACGGCCCGACCCTGGTGCGCTTCCCGACCGGTTCGGTCGCCGCCGATTTGCCGGCGGTGCGTCGGGTCGGCGGTGTGGACGTGCTGGTCGAGTCCGACCGGCGCGACGTGTTGCTGGTCGCCGTCGGCGCGTTCGGACACCTCGGTGTCGACGTGGCGGCCCGGGTCGCCGAGCAGGGCTACGGGGTGACCGTGGTGGACCCGCGCTGGGTCCGCCCGGCCGCCGCCGAGCTGGTCGAGCTCGCCGCCGCGCACCGGCTGGTGGTCACCGTCGAGGACGGGGTACGTACCGGCGGTGTCGGGGACGCCGTTGCCAAGGCGCTGCGCGATGCCGACGTGTCGGTGCCGCTGCGTGATCTCGGCGTACCGACCGACTGGCATCCGCACGGCAGCCGGGCGCAGATCCTCGCCGATCTGCGGCTGACCGCGCAGGACGTGGCGCGCGACGTGACCGGCTGGATTTCCGGGTTGGACGATCCGGACAACGACCCGCCGGCCGGCACGGGCTTTGTCGGTGACGTTTCCGGCGAACGGTCCACCACCCGACGAGCTGCCGGCCGGCGCCGTTGAGCTCGTGCAGCAGTTGGTCGCTCTCTGCGTCTCCGGAAGTGCCGGCGAACTGCGGCTCGTTGATGCTCTCGAACACGAGTTTCCGCGAGTGGCCCCGCAAGGAGGTGGCGACCTGGGTCCAGAGGGCGCGGTACCGGTCCATGACGCCGGTGCGGTCAGTGGGGTAGGTGTTGCTCCATTGCCAGGAGTCGTGATGCAGGTTGATCATCACGTAGAACCCTCCGCCAGCGACCAGTCCACCACCTCGTGGATACGGTTCAGCCAGGCGGGGTCGATGGTGTAGTCAGGTGCGGATCCGTGGTGGTTGCTCCAGGTGATCGGGATCGGATGCTGTTGTACCCCTGGGATCGCAGGTGGTGCAGCATCGCCTGGGTCGTTCGAGGATTCCCCCATGAGGTCTCGTCGGGGTTGGCGTCGAACGTGTTGCCCAGGTTCCAGCCGGGCTGCATCGCGGTCACCATCGCCATCGGGTCGCCCGGCTGCGGCGTCGGCGACTCCGACGGCGACACCGACGGGGAGGGCGGCTGCGATGGCGAGATCGACGGGGATGGGCTGGCGGTCGGTGTCGCGGTGGGCCCGACGTTTCCGGTGCAGACGACGCCGTTGAGGGAGAACGAGTCAGGGGCGGTGTTGCTGGCCGACCAGGCGCCGTTGAAGCCGAACGAGACCGTCGCGTTGGTGGCGATGGTCGCGTTGTAGCTCATGTTGGTCGCGGTGACCTGGCTGCCCGACGTGGCGACCGTCGCGTTCCAGGCGTGGGTGACCCGCTGGCCGGACGGAAACGTCCAGGCCAGGGTCCAGCCGTTGACCGGGTCACCGAGGTTGGTGACGTTCACGTTGGCGGTGAAGCCACCCGGCCACTGGGCCGGGGGATGGGGGGTGCGCGGAGGTTGCCCTGCCCTCCGCGACGAGTGTGTGCTCCCGCAAGGAAACTATCGCTCACAGAGAACCGAAAGTTTCCTTGGAAGATGTTGCAGTTTCTGCCGATCGTGGTCAACGACTGTCGATGTCTGCAGGTCCGGGTCCGAGTTGCCCCGACCGGGCGGCCGGGGACACATCGTGGCGTCCCTTCGGTGTGACGCGGGTCGATGCTCGACGGGCCCGGGCTATCTTTACGTTGAGCGAGAGACCCGACCGCGTCTGGCGGTGACGTGGCTCGGGCCGTGGCCCGCCCGATTGGCAGGAGAGGGGCCAGGCTGGCAGACGTCGAGTCAGGCGAGCCGGCCACCGGACTAAAGCAACTGCTCGGCGACCCTGCACGACCGGTGACGATCGCCGCGATCGCCGAGTAGGCCGGGGTGTCCATCCCGACCGTCTCCAAGGTGATCAATGGCCGGTCGGGTGTCGCGGCAGACACCAGGGCCCGGGTCGAGGCGTTGATCAGCCGGTACGGGTATCGCAGGCCCACGCCGGTCACCCGGAGCAACACCATGGAGCTGGTCTTCGATCAGATCGAGGACATGTGGGGGCTGCAGATCATCCGTGGCGTCGAACGGGCGGCCCGGCAACAACGCGTCGGGGTCGTCCTGACCGAGTTCGGCCCAGAGCGCAACGCGATCCGATACTGGATCGACGACACCATCTCCCGTCGCCCGGACTGCTGGTCACGGTGGCCCAACTCGACCAGGAGCAGCGCAGCCAGCTACGGGCCAGGGGGATCCCGTTCGTGGTCTTCGATCCCACCACCGCGCTGCCCGACGACGTACCGTTCGTCGGAGCGACGAACTGGGCCGGTGGCCGCGCCGCCACCCGCCACCTCATCGACCGGGGCACCGTGGGATCGCGATGATCGCGGGCCCGGAACAGGTCCTGTGCTGCCGCGCCTGGCTGGACGGCTATCGCTCCGCGATCGACGCCGCCGGTCTGGCCGCTCAGGTGGACCTGGTCGTTCATGCCGGCCTGAACCGGGAGGACGGTGAGGCGGCCGCGCAGGAGCTGCTGAGGCGTCCCGACCGCCCCACGGCCGTCTTCGCCTGCAACGATCTGCAGGCACTCGGCGTGTACCGGGCCGCGCGCAAGGCCGGACTGCGAGTTCCGACGGACCTCAGCGTGGTGGGTTTCGACGATCTGCCGGTGGCCGACCTGGTGGATCCTCCGCTGACCACCGTCCACCAACCGCTGATCGAGATGGCCGCCACCGCCACCGAACTGGCTCTCGCGCTCGCGCGTGGCGAAAGGATCAGGCAGGTCGGGCTGGAGCTGGCGACGACCCTGACGGTACGCCAGAGCACCGCACCGCCGGCACCCTGAGCCGTCCATGTGGCAGCCACGGGCACCCACCGTCGGGGGGCACGATTCGGCTAGTTTGTGATTCATCCCCGCCGCTTCACGCAGGCTTAACGCCGGCCTGCGCAGGGTGGGACCGGACGGGTACAGGAGGCCGCGGTGCGGGTACTGGTGGTCGAGGACGAACGCAACCTCGCCGACGCGATCGTCCGTGGGCTGCGTCGGCAGGGCATGGCGGTCGACGTGGCGTACGACGGCTCAGCCGGACACGAGATGGCCTTCGTGACCCGGTACGACGTGGTGGTGCTCGACCGGGACCTCCCCGGCGTGCACGGTGACCAGATCTGCGCCGACCTGGTCAGCTCCGGCGCTCTCACCCGGGTGCTGATGCTGACCGCCAGCGGCACGGTCGCCGACCGGGTCGAAGGTCTGCAGTTGGGCGCCGACGACTACCTGCCGAAGCCGTTCGCGTTCACCGAGCTCGTCGCGCGGGTGCAGGCCCTCGGCCGGCGGGCCACCCCGGCGGCGCCGCCGGTGCTGACCGTCGCAGACCTGACCGTCGACCCAGCCCGCCGGGTGGCCACCCGGGACGGCCACCCGGTTGACCTCACCCGCAAGGAGTTCGGCGTGTTGGAGGAGCTGGTCAAGGCGCGCGGCGCGGTGGTGTCTAGCGAGGAGCTGCTGGAGCGGGTCTGGGACGCCAACACCGATCCGTTCACCACCACCGTACGGGTGACGGTGATGACGCTGCGCCGCAAGCTCGGGGAACCTCCGCTGATCGAGACCGTGGTCGGTGCCGGGTACCGGGTCGCCGGACCAGAGCTGCCCGACGAGGCGTACCAGTGAACCGGGTGCCCGGATCCGCCGCACCGGCGGCGTCTACGGCGGGCCCGTCGGGCCGACGCTGGCCGACGCTGCGCACCCCCCGGCCGACCCTGCGGCTGCGGCTCACCCTGTTCAACGCCGTCCTGTTGGTCGGCTCGTTGGCCGTCTTCGTGCTGCTGGCCTGGCTGCTGGTCACCGACGCGCTGCGCCCGGCGGACCAGCTCGTGCCGGGGACCGTCGTGGTGCTCGCCGACGGTCGCGAGATGGACGCGGCCGCCTGGCAGGACCGGATCGTCGAGCAGACGTCCCGTGAGCTGCTAACCAAGGCGCTGGTCGCGCTCCTGGCGATCAGCGTGGTCGGGGTGGTGGGTGCGTACGCCGTCGTCGGTCGGGCGCTGCGTCCACTGCAGCAGGTGACGTCGACCGCCAGGCGGCTCGGCGAACAGACTCTGGACCAGCGGATCGGCTACTCCGGCACCGGTGACGAGGTGGCCGAGCTCGCCGCGACCTTCGACGACATGCTGGACCGGCTCAGCGCGTCGTTCGAGGCCCAGAAGCGGTTCGTCGCCAACGCCTCCCACGAGCTGCGTACCCCGCTGGCGGTGATGCGCACCGAGATCGACGTGACGATGGCCGACGACACCGCCGACCTGGCCGAGTACAAGCGGATGGCGACGGTGGTCCGGGACGCCTCGGAGCGGGCCAACGGGCTGTTCGACGCGTTGCTGGTGCTGGCCAGCAGTGAGGCGCAGTCCGGCCGGCGGCTGGTCCGCAAGGTGCCCCGGGACCTGGCCGAGGGGGTCTGCGCGGCGTTGTCGGCGGTCCAGACCGAGACTCGCCGGTTGAAGCTGGACGTACGCACCGCCCTGGATCCGGCGGTGGTGGTGGGTGACCCGAGCCTGCTGGACCGGTTGGCCGGCAACCTGATCGAGAACGCGGTGCGCTACAACCACCTGCACGGCCGGCTGTGGGTGCGTACCGGCAGCCACGGTTCGCACGTCTACCTGCTGGTCGGCAACACCGGCTTCGAGGTCGACCAGGCCGACGTGCCGGGCCTGTTCGAGCCGTTCCGCCGGGGTGGCCGGGAACGGACCGGAGCGCGCGGATCCGGCCTGGGTCTGTCGATCGTGCGGGCGGTGGCCGACGCGCACGGCGGCACGGTGTCCGCGGTGGCCCAGCCCGGGGGCGGCCTTGAAGTCACCTTGATGTTGCCGGCCGCTGACACGCCACTGCCGGTGGCTGCCTCGCCGGTACGTCGGAACTGACCTGCCACCGGGCCCTGACCCTGCGGCCCGCTTGCCGAGGACCGGTGTCAGCAATGTTCACTTCACTCCACCGATTTGACTTTGGGTTCGATGAATATGTTTTGTCGGAACCGGCTATGTGAATCATCTTCTCGAATTAACAGGTGTTGCGGTGCTGGTCAGTCATTTGGGGCGAAATGGTCGGTTGGTGCGGTCGGGCGTCGTGGAAATTGCATCGAGGTGAAGATGTTGGTCAGCTTTGCTGACAAATTTTGTGTCTAGCCAAGGTGGTTGGGGCTGCCCTACCATCAAATTGGCGCCGGATCGGGTGGGAGAAATAGGCCGCGTCGATGGCTGAGGTGCATCGACTCCGATTCGGTCGTCCAGGGGAGTCGACCTACCGGAGGGATTCCGGGCAAACGAAAGGAGATCCGATGCCCGACGTCGATCTTGGACTCGCAACGGATTGGGACGAGGGTGACACTCACGGACGCATCCGGCTCCGGCAGAACCAGGTCTACGAGAGCTCGCCCAAAAAGGACGTCCTGATCAGTTCGCCGGTCAGTATCGAGCTTTCGGTCAACACGAACTACTCGACCTCGCAGGAAGCGGACAAGATCTTCTTCACGACCCATCACGGGAGTCAAAAGAAGATCATTGCGGTTCTCGACTCGAATGGCGATCTGTACATCGCCGGCCGGGTGATCGAGGGTCAGACGAACTTGTCCTACAGGTAGGTCTGGAATTTGTCCTGCAGGTAGGCCAGCTCAGACGGCAAACGGGATGTCGAGGCCGAGGTAGCGGCCTCGACATCCCGTTCCGTCTCGTCCGGTCAAACGGCTGGGCGGCTGGCCACCCCGGCGGGTAGGAACCGCCGGCCGGTCACCCGCCGCGCTGTGCCGGTCCGGTCCAGGTACGGGGTGACCCCACCGAGGTGGAACGGCCACCCCGCGCCGAGGATCATGCACAGGTCGAGGTCCTGCGGTTCGGCGACCACACCCTCGTCGAGCATCAGCCGGGCCTCCTGCGCCAACGCGTCGAGGGCCCGTTGCCGGACCTGCTCGGCGGTCAACGGCTGCGACCCGACCTCCAGCAGCTTGCCGATCTCGGGGTTGATCTCGTCGTCCACCATCAGCGGCAGCCCGGACTCGGCGATCCGCCGTAGGTTGTCGCTGACCGTGAACCGGTCCGGGTACGCGGCATGCAACGTACCGCCGACATGGTGAGCCACCGGCGGGCCGACCAGTTGCAGCAGGGCCAGCGGCCGCATCGGCAGGCCGAGCGGGTCCAGCGCGGCGTCGGCGACCTCCGGCGGGGTGCCGGCGTCCACCGCGGCGAAGATCTCGCCGAGGAACCGGGTCAGCAGCCGGTTGACCACGAAGGCCGGGGCGTCCGACACCAGCACGCAGGACTTGCGCAACTGCTTGCCGACGGCGAACGCGGTGGCCAGCGCCGCGTCGTCGGTCCGCTCGCCGCGGACGATCTCCAGCAGCGGCAGGACGGCGACCGGGTTGAAGAAGTGGAAGCCGACCACCCGTTCGGGGTGGGCCAGGTCAGCGGCCATGTCGGAGACGGACAGCGACGAGGTGTTGGTGGCCAGGATCGTCTCCGGGCCGACGATCGCCTCGACCTCGGCCCACACCTGCTTCTTGACCTTGAGGTCCTCGAAGACGGCCTCGATGACGAAGTCGGCGTCGGCGAAGGCATTCTTGTCGACCGACCCGCTCACCAGCGCCAGCATCTTCGCGGCCGTGCCGGTGTCCATCCGGCCCTTACCGACCTGCTTCTCGATCTCGGAGTGTACGTAGTGCAGCCCGGCATCCACCCGGGCCTGGTCCAGGTCGGTGAGCACCACCGGCACCTGCAGTCGGCGGGCGAACAGCAGCGCCAACTGGGAGGCCATCAGCCCGGCCCCGACGACGCCGACCTTGGTGACCGGCCGGGCCAGGTCCGCCGAGGGCGCGCCGGCCGGCCGCTTGGCGCGTCGCTGGACCAGGTCGAACGCGTACAGCCCGCTGCGCAGCTCCTCGGACAGGATCAGGTCGGCGAGGGCCTCGTCCTCGGCGGCGGTGCCGTCGGCGAACGGGGTCTCCTTGGCCAGCGCGAGCAGGTCGAGGGCCCGGTAGGCGGCCGGTACCGCGCCGTGCAGCCGCTGGTCGAGCAGTTGACGGGCGAAGTAGAGCACCCCGTCCCACATGTCCCGGTCGACCTCCGGGCGCTCGACGGTGACCTCGCCGGTGACCACGCCGGCCGCCCACTGCAGGGACCGCTCCAGGAAGTCGGCCGGTTCGAGCAGGATGTCGGCGATGCCCATCTCCGCGGCCTGCTTCGGCTTGAGCATCTTGTTCTGGGTCAACGGGTTCTGGATGATCACCTGCGCGGCGGCCGGGATACCGATCAGGTTCGGCAGCAACTGGGTGCCTCCCCAGCCCGGCACCAGACCGAGGGACACCTCCGGCAGGGCCAGCGGACCGGCTCCGCCGGACAGCGTCCGGTAGTGGCAGTGCAGGGCGAGCTCCAGCCCGCCACCCATCGCGGCACCGTTGACGAACGCGAAGGTCGGCACCGCGCTGTCGCGCAGCCGGTCGAAGATCCGGTGGCCCGTCCGGCCGATCTCCAGCGCCTGCTCACGATCGACGAGCTGCGGCATCGCGGTGAGGTCGGCGCCGACGCAGAAGACGTACGGCTTGCCGGTTACCGCGACGAACGCCGGCTCGCCGGCCAGCGCCTCGGTGATCGCCGCGTCCAGGCCGGCCAGCCCGGCCGGCCCGAGGGTGTTGGGTTTGCGGTGGTCCAGGCCGTTGTCCAGGGTGATCAGCGCGGCGGGCCGGTCCAGTCCGGGTACGTTCACCTGCCGGACCAGCGCCCGGGTGACCACCTCGTCGGGGTTGTGCAGCATCAGTTCTCGTCTCCCTGCTGTGCCGGGCCGGTCCAGGCCGGGTTCTCCCAGATGACCGAGCCGCCCATGCCGATGCCGATGCACATCGCGGTCAGCCCGTAACGCACCTCGGGATGTTCGGCGAACTGCCGGGCCAGCTGGGTCATCAGCCGTACGCCGGAGGAAGCCAGTGGGTGCCCGATGGCGATGGCGCCACCCCACGGGTTGACCCGCGGGTCGTCGGCGTCGATGCCGAAGTGGTCGAGGAAGGCCAGCACCTGGACGGCGAACGCCTCGTTCAGCTCGAACAGGCCGATGTCGTCGATGCCCAGCCCGGCCAGCCGCAGCGCCTTCTCGGTGGCCGGGATCGGGCCGACGCCCATCACCTCCGGTTCCACGCCGACGAAGCCGTACGAGACCAGCCGCATCGCCACCGGCAGACCGAGCTCGCGGGCCACGTCCTCGGCGGCGACCACGCTGGCGGTCGCGCCGTCGTTGAGCCCGGCGGCGTTGCCGGCGGTGATCCGTCCGTACGGCCGGAACGGGGTCTTGAGGGTGGCCAGCTTCTCCAGCGAGGTTTCCCGGGGCGCCTCGTCGACGACTGCCAGCCCCCAGCCGGCCTCCGGGTCGCGGACCGCCACCGGCACCAGGTCGGGCTGCAGCTTGCCGTTGGCGTACGCCTTGGCGGTCTTGACCTGGGAGGCGAGGGCGAAGGCGTCGGCGCGTGCCTTGGTGATGCCGGGCAGCCGGTCGTGCAGGTTCTCTGCGGTCGCGCCCATGATCAGCGCGGACGGGTCGACCAGTTTCTCGGCCAGGATGCGCGGGTTGGGGTCGACGCCCTCGCCCATCGGGTGCCGGCCCATGTGTTCGACGCCGCCGGCGATCGCCACGTCGTAGGCGCCCATCGCGATGCCGCCGGCCACCGAGGTGACCGCGGTCATCGCGCCGGCGCACATCCGGTCGATGGCGAAACCGGGCACCGTTTTGGGCAGCCCGGCCAGCAGCGCGGCGGTGCGGCCGATGGTCAGTCCCTGGTCACCGGTCTGGGTGGTCGCCGCGATCGCGACCTCCTCGACCCGGTCGGGGGGCAGTTGCGGGTTGCGCCGCAGCAGTTCGCGGATGCAGCGGATGACGAGGTCGTCGGCGCGGGTGTGGGCGTACATCCCGCCGGCCTTGCCGAACGGGGTGCGGACGCCGTCGACGAAGACGACGTCCCGGACTTCACGCGGCACGATGGGCCTCCTTGCCGGCCTGGGTACGCGGGGCAGACCTTCATGCTACTTGCCGGTAACAATTGTCGACCGGTCGCCCTGGTGTGGCCCGGGCCACACCAGGGCGACCGGTCGGGGTCGCCTCCGGCGGATCGGCCCGATCCGGCTCCGGTACCGTGATTGTCAATCGTGCGTCACCGCCCCGCACCGGACATTCGCGACCCGCCGGACGGGCGACGGACGAGCAACCCCAGACGGACGACAACCCGACAGAGGAGACACGGTGAAGGTTCTGATCGCCGGAGGCGCGGGCTTCATCGGCAGTACGATCGCCTCCGCCTGCCTCGACGACGGCATCGAGCCCGTGGTGCTGGACAACCTGAGCACCGGGCGGATCGAGTTCACCCGCGACCGGATCTTCTACCAGGGTGACATCGCCGACGGCGCCCTGATCGACCGGATCTTCGCCGAGCACCCGGACATCAGCGCCGTGGTGCACGCCGCGGCGCTGATCGTAGTGCCCGAATCGGTCGCCGAGCCGCTGCGCTACTACCGGGAGAACGTCGCGAAGTCGATCGACTTCATCGAGCACGTGGCCCGCAACGGAGCCGAGCGGTACCTGTTCAGCTCCTCGGCGTCGATCTACCGGCCGGGTGAGGACTTCTCCGTCGACGAGTCCTCACCGCTCGAGCCGACCAGCCCGTACGCGCGGACCAAAGCGGTGATGGAGATGCTGCTCGCCGACTGCGCCGCCGCCATGCCGCTGCGGGCGCTGTCGCTGCGCTACTTCAACCCGATCGGCGCCGACCCGCAGCTGCGCACCGGCCTGCAGATCCGCCAGCCCACCCACGTCCTCGGCAAGCTGATCACCGCCGTGCAGACCGGGGTCGAGTTCACCATCACCGGGGTCGACTGGCCAACCCGCGACGGCTCGGGAATCCGCGACTACATCCACGTCTGGGACCTGGCCCGGGCGCATGTGCAGGCGCTGCGCCACTTCGACGAGATTCTGCCGGTCGGCGCCGACCGCCGCTACGAGGTGCTCAACCTCGGCACCGGCGACGGCACCACGGTACGTGAGTTCGTCGAGGCCTTCCGCTCGGTGGTCGACCAGCCGCTGCGGGTCCGGGAGACCGGGCCCCGCCCCGGTGACGCGGCCGGCTCATACACCCGCAGCGTCCGGGCGCGTCGGCTGCTCGACTGGAAACCCGAGCTGTCCATCGCCGACGGCATCCGGCACTCGCTGGCCTGGTCGGCGCGGCGGGACCAGGTGCTCGACGACTGAGCACGCGACCCGCCGCGGCGGCCTACCGCGGCGGGTCCCGCAGTGCGGCGCTCAGCTCCGCCACGATCAACGACACCTGCCAGATGCGGGCACCGAACCCCTGCAACGTCGCCGCCACCGACTCGTCGCTGATCTCCTCCGGCGGAGTCCAGGCGAGCCGGCGGACCGAGTCCGGCGCGATCAGGTTCTCCGGCGGCAGCAGGTTCGCCGCGGCCATCCGGATCACCACCTCCCGGCAGCGGGCCAACCGTGCCGCGGCCGCCGGGTCCCGTTCCGCCCAGCGGTGCGGCGGGGGAGGGCCGTCGACCGGGGGAGTGGTCGGCAGGGCGTCGTCGGGCAGGGCGCGGGCGACGTCCAGCGCGTCCAGCCAGATCCGCGCCAACCGCCGGACCGAGCGGCCGTTGAAACCAGGCAACGCCAGCAGGGCCCGCTCGTCCCGGGGGTCGAGTTCGGCCGCCGCGATGATCGCCGAATCCGGCAGCACCCGGCCCGGCGCCGAATCGCGGTGGGCGGCGATGTCGTCCCGGGCCTGCCACAACGCGCGCACCCGGGCCTGGGCCCGCGCTCCGCGTACCCGGTGGATGCCGGAGGTCCGCCGCCACGGCTCCGGCCGCACCCGGGTCGGCTGGCTGCCCCAGGCGACCAGTGCGGCGAACTCCTCGGCCGCCCACTGCTGCTTGCCCTGGCGTTCCAACTCCAGGGCGAGTACGTCCCGCAGCTCGACCAGCAGTTCGACGTCGAGCGCCGCGTAGGTCAGCCACGACTCCGGTAGCGGGCGGGTCGACCAGTCGGCGGCGGAGTGATGCTTCTCCAGCGAGAAGCCGAGCAGCGCCTCGGTCAGCGCGGCCAGCCCCACCCGCTCGTAACCGGCCAGCCGGGCGGCCAACTCGGTGTCGAACAACCGGCGTGGGCGCAGCCCGACATCCGCAAGGCAGGGCAAATCCTGGTTGGCGGCGTGCAGCACCCATTCGGCATCGGCGATCGCGGCGTCGAGGGCGTCCAGCTCAGGCAGCGGCAGCGGGTCGATCAACGCGGTACCGGCACCCGCCCGGCGTAACTGCACCAGATAGGCACGTTGGGTGTAGCGGTATCCGGAGGCGCGTTCGGCGTCGATGGCGACCGGACCGGAGCCGGCAGCGAACCGGGCGACGGCCTCGGCGAGAGCGTCGTCGTCGGCCACCGGTGCAGGGGTGCCGTCGCGGGGAGCGGTCAGCGCAACGGGCCCGCCGGGCGAGGAGTCGGACCCCACGACATCGGACGCCGGCGGCTGCGCCAGCGGGTGGTGCGGCTCGCTCCCTGCTGGGCGTTGCGCGGTCCGACGGCGCAGGGGGGATTCGTCGGTCACCTGACAACCCTAGTGCCCGGCCTGCCATCGGCCGCACGAGGTGTCACCGGCGCGTCGGCTCCGAGCCGTCGAGTTGACCGGCGACACCCCGGTGATGTGTCCACCGGGTGGCAATCGTGTGATCACCGGGCGAGAGGTGACGACAAACACCGTACTGCCCGGTACGGTCGTATCGCCGCTCAGCGGCAGGTGGGCCGGCTGCCGCGTTGAAGGAGAGGCTGCCACGAGATGACCAGTGGGTACGACGATCCGCGCTCCGTCGCTGTGCCGGACATCCCGGGTCCGCGGCACGCCGCACCGGAGGCGCAGGCGCTGCCGGCGGCCCGCGTCGCCGACGACGCTTACGCCGTTGACGACGCTTACCCGGCCGAGGATGCTCATGCCGCTGGCGAGCCGCCCCCTGCTCCCGAGGTGCCGACGTCCTGGTCGCCGGCCAGGGCGACCTCGGACCGCCCGGGTTCGTGGGCGCCGCCGGCCGACCAGCTCCGCCGGGTCACCCCGGTCCGGCGGGGATGGCCAGGGGCGACCGCGCTGCTGCTGGTCCTGCTCCTGTCCGGCCTGGCGGGTTTCCAGACGCACCAGATCCGCCAGTTGACCACCCGACTGGCCGAGGTCGACCAGCGGCTAGCCCGTGCGCAGGGAGCCGACGCCGACCGCTTCGAGCTGGTCGAGGCGCGCGCCGCCGAGTTGGAACGGCAGGTCGGCGCGGCCTTCGACCCCGAGGCGATCGCCACGGCGGTGCTGCCCAGTGTCTTCCGGATCAGTGCCGGACGGTTCACCGGCACGGCCTTCGCGGTGGGCGAGTCAGCCGACGGCGGCACCGACCTGCTGACCAACTACCACGTCGTCGAGCCCAGCTATCTGGCCGGCAACCGGCGCGTCTTTCTGGAGCGCGACGGTGAGCGGATCGAGGCGGCGGTCGTCGCGGTGGACGAGGACAGCGACGTGGCGTTGCTGCGGACCGACCGTTCCTTCCCCGGCCTGCCGCCAGCTTCCGACGAGGTCAAGTCCGGTCAGCAGATCGTGGTCGTCGGGGCTCCGCTCGGGCTCGTCGACTCGGTGACCACCGGGGTGGTCAGCGCGTTGCGGGACGCCGACGACAGCGCCGGCCCGGTCATCCAGTTCGACGCTCCGATCAACCCCGGCAACTCGGGCGGACCGGTGATCAACAGCGGCAAGCAGGTGGTGGGCATCGCCACCGCGAAGGCCCGCGACGCCGAGGGGATCGGGCTGGCGGTGCCGATCGGTACCGCCTGCGACGTGTTCGAGATCTGCTGACCGGGTCAGGCGGTGCCGGCCGGCCGTCGCCGGCCCGGCAGCACCGTCACCCCCGGCGGCGGCAGACCGGCGGTCGACGCCAGCAGGTCACACCAGGCCGTCAAGTGGGCGTCGAGCCCGGTGGTCGACGGCGTCCACGAAGCGCGGATCTCGATGTCGCCACCCGCGGGCGGGCCGGCCAGCTCGCCGAACCGGGTGGAGCAGGTCTGGGTCACCGTGCCGCCCAACGCGCCGTAGGCGGCCCCGTGGGCGTCCAACGCATCGGTCAACCAGGTCCAGCCCACGGTCGGCAGCAGCGGGTCCGCGACCAGGTCAACCTCCAGGTCGGCGGTGACATAGGTCACCAGGCGCAGGGTACCCTGCCAGGCGTCGTGTCCGTCCGGATCGTGCAGCAGGACCAACCGCCCGGTGGCCACCTCGTCCGAGCCACGCAGCACCGTGGCGCTCAACGCGAACGCGTACGGGGCCAGCCGCTGGGGGGCGCCGACCTCCTCGATCTGGATCTCCTCCCGAGGGGTCACCGCGCGCAGTCCGGCGACGGCGCGGTGGAACGCCTCGGGCAACGCGGTAAGGGGGGCCATGGCCAAAAGCCTAGGCCGCGCTCCCACCAGATGGGGGATCGGCGCGCCGGGCCCGGCAACGGTGACCGCGACGGCAGCGCTTCGCCGCCGACGGATCGGATCGGGCGGCGGATCGGATCGGGCGGCGGATCGGGGCCGCCCGGATCGGATCGGGGCGGCGGCTGCCGACCAGCCGGGCAGCCGTGGCACCATGGCGCCGATGACCACGACGACGCCGGGCAACGCCGCCCACGACGCGACACCGGACACGCCCGCGCAGGCCCCGGCCCCGGTGGGACCGCTGGCCACCTCCGCCTTCGTCCGGGCCTGCCGCCGGGAGCCGGTGCCGCACACGCCGGTGTGGTTCATGCGCCAGGCCGGTCGTTCGCTGCCCGAGTACCGCCAGCTGCGCAGCGGCATCGGCATGTTGGAGTCCTGCCGGCGGCCGGACCTGGTCGCCGAAATCACCATGCAGCCGGTACGGCGGCACGGCGTGGACGCCGCGATCCTGTTCAGCGACATCGTCGTCCCGGTGGCGGCGGCCGGTGTCGAGCTGGACATCGTCGCCGGCACCGGGCCGGTCATTGCCGAACCGGTCCGCAGCGCCGCCGATGTCGGCCGGCTCCGTCGGATCACCCCCGACGACGTCGGCTTCGTCGACGAGGCGGTCCGGCTGCTCGTCGCCGCGCTCGGTGCGACTCCGCTGATCGGGTTCGCGGGTGCGCCGTTCACCCTGGCCAGCTACCTGGTCGAAGGCGGACCGTCGCGAACCCACGGGCGGACCAAGGCCCTGATGCACGGCGATCCGCAGACCTGGCACGCGCTCTGCGCCCGGCTCGCCGAGATCACCCTGGAGTTCCTCCGGGTGCAGGCCGCGGCGGGCGTCGCCGCGGTCCAGCTGTTCGACTCCTGGGCCGGGACGCTCTCCGAGGCCGACTACCGTCGGCACGTCCTGCCGCACTCCGCGGCGGTGCTGCACGGCCTGGCCGACGCCGGAGTGCCCCGGATCCATTTCGGAGTAGGGACCGCCGAACTGCTCGGTGCGATGGGCGAGGCCGGCGCGGACGTGGTCGGGGTGGACTGGCGTACCCCGCTGGACGCCGCGACCGTGCGAATCGGTCCGGACCGCGCCGTGCAGGGCAACCTCGACCCGTGTCTGCTGCTCGCGCCGTGGCCGGTGGTGCAGACGGAGGTCCGGCGGGTGCTGGCCGACGGGCTCGTCGCCCCCGGACACGTGTTCAACCTCGGTCACGGGGTGCTGCCCGAAACCGACCCCGACGTGCTGACCAGGGTCGTCGAGCTGGTGCACGAGACGTCGCAGCGCTGACCGCGTCACACCCGGGTAGGCCCGGCCGGCCGGCCCGACCGCCCGGGTGGCAAGGTGACGGTATGCAGCAACCGTGGCGGATCGCCGTGGTGGGTGGCGGGATCGCCGGGCTGGCCGCGGCGATGCGGCTGCGCGACCGGGCACCCGCCGGGACCCGGATCACGGTCTATGAGCAGTCCGACGAGCTGGGCGGCAAGCTACGCACCGGGGAATTCGCCGGGCTGCCGGTGGAACGCGGCGCCGAGGCGTTCCTGATGCGGGATCCGGCCGGCGGCGATTCCGCCGCGGTCGCGCTGGCCCGCCGAGTCGGCCTCGGTGACCAGCTGCGGCACCCGGCGGTCGGTCAGGCGGCGCTGGCCCGGGGCGGACAGTTCGTCCCGCTACCCGCCGGGACGCTGATCGGCGTGCCCGGCGACCTCGCGACGGCGGCCGGGGTGGCCCGCGCCGAACCGGAGCGCGACGCCGACCAGGGCCGGCCGTTGCTGCAGCCGGACGAGGACGTCGCCGTCGGTGAGCTGGTCCGTCGCCGGCTAGGTGACGAGGTCGTCGAGCAACTGGTCGACCCGATGCTCGGCGGGGTGTACGCGGGAAGGGCCGACACCTTGTCGTTGGCCACCACCATTCCGGGGCTGGCGACGGCGGCCCGCACGGAACACACCCTGGTCGCTGCGGTACGGGCGGCGCTGGCCGCCCGGCCACCGGCGGCGGCCGGCGCGCCGGTGTTCGCCACCGTCGACGGCGGGCTGAGCCGGCTGGTGGCGGCGGTCCGGGACGTGTTGTCGGCCGCCGACGGCGCAGCCGAGGTCCGGTTGCGAACCTCGGCGGTCGTACGGGAGTTGGCCGCCTCGGCGGCCGGTTGGCGGTTGACCGTCGGGCCGACCCGCGGCGCCGAGCGGGTGGACGTCGACGCGGTGGTGCTGGCGGTGCCGGCCCGGCCGGCGGCCCGGCTGCTCGCCGCGGTGGACGCCGCCGCGGCGGTCCGGGTCGGCGCGCTCGAGTACGCCAGCATCGCCCTGGTCACCCTGGCGGTGCCACAGCCGCAGCTACCGGAGATCTCCGGCTTCCTGGTGCCGGCGACCGAGCGGACCATGACCAAGGCCGTCACCCTGTTCAGCACCAAGTGGACCCAGCTGCGACGGTCGGACGGGCTGGCCGTGGTCCGTGCCTCGGTCGGCCGCCACGGCGATGAGCGGCTGCTGCAACGCTCCGACGACGAACTGGTCGACGCCGTGCGTGCGGAGCTGACCTGGCTCACCGGTGTCCGGCAACCGGCCGCCGTGCAGTCGCACGTGCAGCGGTGGGGTGGCGCGCTGCCGCAGTACCCGCCGGGGCACCTGAGTCGGGTGGCGGCGGCCCGTCGGTCGCTGCGGGCCGCTGGGCGGCGGCTGGCGTTGGCCGGCGCGGCCTACGACGGCATCGGCATCCCGGTGTGCGTGCGGTCTGGCGAGAACGCCGCCGATGAGATCCTGACAAACCTGGAAGGGGTACGCCGATGAGCGGCGACGAGCAAACCAACGCGGCGCGGTTGCGTGAGCTGAACTCGACGATCCGGTACACCATGTGGTCGGTGTTCCGGGTCGCCGAGCGGCTGCCGGCGCTGCGCGACGACATGATCGGTGAGGTCGAGTCGCTGATCGGCGAGCTGGCCGCCACCGACGTCACCGTTCGGGGCACCTACGACGTCGCCGGGCTGCGGGCCGACGCCGACATCATGATCTGGTGGCACGCGGCGGACAGCGACGAGCTGCAGGACGCGTACGGGCGGTTGCGCCGTACGGCGTTGGGTCGGCATCTCGCCCCGGTCTGGTCCCAGCTGGCTCTACACCGCCCGGCCGAGTTCAACAAGAGCCATGTGCCGGCGTTCCTGGCTGGCGAGCCGGCCCGGGCGTACATCTGTGTGTACCCGTTCGTCCGCTCGTACGAGTGGTACCTGCTGCCGGAGGCGGAGCGGCGGGCGATGCTGGCCGAGCACGGGCAGATGGCCCGGCCTTATCCGGACGTGCGGGCGAATACCGTCGCATCCTTCGCGCTCGGCGACTACGAGTGGATGCTCGCCTTCGAAGCGGACGAGCTGCACCGGATCGTCGATCTGATGCGCGACCTGCGGGCCTCGGCGGCGCGCCGGCACGTCCGCGCGGAGGTGCCGTTCTTCACCGGACGGCACCGCACCGTCGCCAACCTGGTCGCAAATCTGCCCTGACGTTTCCGCAGGTGCCGGCCCGGGTACCCATCCACTGCCCCCCGAGGTTGACCGGTCAGCCCGACCGGGTCGACCGGACCGGAGAAGGACCACTCATCTGATCCGGAGGAGGGTGTGATGAGTACGCAAGCTCCGACCCGCAACACCACCGCCGTGAACCGGCCGATGGCCGGGCAGCCGATGGCCGACGGTCAGGCACACCAGATGGACATGAACGCCGGGATGCGTCCGGCGGTGACCCCGGGCACCGAGACGAAGTCGGCGTTCCGCAGCACCGAGTTCTATGTCTACCTGATCGCGGTCGCCGGCGTACTGCTGGCCTCCCAGGTGATCAACCCGGACATCGACGGTGTGCAGGGTACCGCTGGTGGGGGGGACCCCTTCCCGGCCAGCACCGCATGGCTGTACGTCGCGCTGCTGACCATCGGTTACGTGGTCAGCCGAGGGCTGGCCAAGGCCGGCAGCGCCTGGCGGAACTCGGGTGAGCGACAGCGCTGACCCGTGAGAGGTGCCGTCGACCCGGTGACGGGTACGGCGGACCGGGCCGGCGGCCGCGATGGACACGTCCATCCGGCCGCCGGTCTTTCGCGCGGACCGCCCGGTCGGTCAGGTGCCGCCGGGTGCGCCGTCCGGATCTGCCGGACGGCGCATCGGCGCGTGCCAGATGCCGTCCTCGAGGTACTCCGGTCCGACGACGACGAACCCGTACCGTGCGTACAGCCCGGTCAGGTGAGCCTGGGCGTCGAGGACGCAGGGCCGTCCCGCGGCGAGCCGCAGCGCCGCCTCGACGAGCCGGCCGGCGTGACCCCGGCCGCGTTCGGCGGCGGCGACGGCCACCCGGCCGATCCTGGCCGTGGATTGCGCGCCGCCGCCCGGCTCGTCGAGCAGCCGTAGACAGGCCACCACCGTGTCACCCCGGGACAGCCACAGTTGGCGGGCGCCCGGCTCGACGTCGCGGCCGTCCAGCTCCGGGTACGCACACCGCTGCTCCACCACGAACACGTCCACCCGCAGCTTGAGCAGCTGGTACAGCACCAACGGCGGCAGCTCGGCGGTGTGCGCGACGTGCGGCGTCAGGCCAGTTTCGGGGGGCACGCCGACGGATGATACGTGGCTCAGCCCGGCCGGCTGCCGACCGCGTCGCGGACCGCGGCCCCCTGCTCCTGGTCGACGGTTCGGGCGCAGTGGGCGCAGCAGAAGAACCGTCCGGACACCTCGACCCCGTGCCCGACGATCTTGCACTGGCAGTGTTCGCAGATCGGCGCGAGCAGCTGGATCGCGCACTCGAACGAGTCGAAGGTGTAGGTGTCCCCGCTGACCGTGCGGATATCGAACGCCAGCCAGTAGTCGTTGCCGCAGACCTCACAGGTCGCCATCGTGCTTCTCCCAACGTCAGCCTCATTCGCAGGGTGCGGCATCGGCGCGGGCCGGGACGGGTGAATCGCCGAAATGCTGGGACCGAAATGCTGGGAGATGCGCGAAACCGGTGCAGGCCGTCAGCCCTGGGTGGCGTCGGTTGCCGGCTCCAGCCGCAGCGCTACCGAGTTCATGCAGTAGCGGGCGTTGCGGGGGGTGTACCGCTCGCCGTCGAACCGGTGCCCGAGGTGCGAGTCACAGGTGGCGCAGCGGACCTCGGTGCGGACCATGCCATGCGACCGGTCCTCGATGTAGCGCACCGACCCGGGCAGCGCCTCGTCAAAGCTCGGCCAGCCACAGTGCGAGTCGAACTTGGTGTCACTGGTGAACAGCGGCGTGTCGCAGGCCCGGCAGTGGTAGGTGCCGACCGTCGTGGTCTCGACGTACTCGCCGGACCAGGGTGCCTCGGTGCCGGCCTGACGCAGCACCCGGAACTCCTCAGGGTTGAGCCGCGCCCGCCACTGCTCGTCGGTACGGGGCAGGGACGTCTTCTCGTCTGTCATGGTCACTAAGGTACGGCGCTACGGCGCCGCCGGCCGCCGATCACCGGCCGGCTGGCCTAAGGTCGAAGGGTGACAGGGCAGAGCCGGAGTTCCCGGTCCGCGACCACCGTCGAGGTGGCCGGCCATCAGGTGCGGCTGAGCAGCCCGGACCGGGTGTGCTTCCCCGGGCCGGGGTACACCAAGCGGGACGTGTTCGACTACTACCTGGCCGTCGGCGACGGCATCCTGCGCGCGCTGCGCGACCGCCCCACCACGCTGCAACGGTTCCCGGACGGCGTTGACGGCGAGATGTTCTTTCAGAAGCGCGTGCCGGCCCGGGGCGTGCCGCCGTGGCTGCGTACCGCCGAGATCAAGTTCCCCAGTGGCCGTACCGCCGACGAACTCTGCCCGGTGGATCTGGCCCACGTCGCCTGGGCCGCGCAGATGGGCACCGTGGTGTTCCATCCCTGGCCGGTACGGGCCGGCGACGTGGACCGGCCGGACGAGCTGCGGATCGACCTGGACCCGCAGCCGGGCACCGACTTCGCCGACGCGGTGGCGGCGGCGGGCGAGGTCCGGGCGATCCTCGACGAGCTTGGTGCCACCGGTTACCCGAAGACCTCCGGCGGCCGCGGGGTGCACGTCTACCTGCGGATCGAGCCGCGCTGGCTGTTCACCGACGTGCGCCGGGCGGTGATCGCGTTCGCCCGCGAGGTGCAGCGCCGCCGGCCCGACCTGGTCACCACGTCCTGGTGGAAGGAGGAGCGAGGGCGGAAGGTCTTCATCGACTACAACCAGATGGCCCGGGACCGGACCATCGCCTGTGCCTACTCACTGCGGGCGAACGCCCGCGCCACCGTCTCCACCCCGGTCACCTGGGACGAGTTGACCCGGGTCGAGCCGGATGACTTCGACCTGCGCACCGTACCGCCCCGGCTGGCCGCTGTCGGCGACCCGCACGCCGGGATCGACGACACGCCGTGGGACATCACCCCGCTGCTGGAGTGGGCCGACCGGGACGACCGCGACGGCGCGGGTGACATGCCGTACCCGCCGGACCATCCGAAGATGCCCGGCGAACCGATGCGGGTGCAGCCGTCCCGGGCCCGTCCGGTGACCGGCGACTGACCGGGCCGGTGGCCGGGACCGACCCGCCCGGTGACCCGTGACGTCCGCCCGGGCCCGGGTCAGGACGGGCAGGTCAGGCCGTCGTCGGGCACCGTCAGATCGATCAGGTACGCGTCCACCACCTCGGCCACGCAGGCCACCTGCGGGTACGCCGTGTGCCCGTCGCCCTCGTAGGTGACCAGCACGCCGGTGCCGAGCGATGCGGCCAGCCGCGGTGCCTGCTCGTACGGGGTGGCCGGATCACCGGTGGTGCCGACGACGAGGATCGGCGGGGCGCCGACCGCCGGCCCGACCGGGTACGGGTCGGCCGCGACCGGCCAGTTGGCGCAGGCCAGCAGGCCGACGGCGAGCGCCGGACCGAACGTCGGATGCTGCTGGCGCCACTGCTGCTGCAACTGCCGGATCTCGTCGGTGCCCAGCTGCACCTCGGCGTCGGCGCAGTTGACCGCCAGGTTTGCGGCGAACAGGTTGCCGTACCGGCCGTCGTCGCCGCGACCGGTGTAGCCGTCGGCGAGGTCGAACACCGGGCCCGGGTCGCCGTCGCCCAGTTCGGCCAGCGCCCGGCCCAGCCGTGGCCAGCCACTGCGGTCGTACAGCGAGGCGACCACGGCGTAGAAGATCCAGCCAGCGGTGGCCGCCCGGCCGGTCGCCCCGGTGACCGGGGCCTGCCGGGCCCGGTCCATCGCCTCGACCAGCGTGCCGGAAGGGTCGGCGCTGATCGGGCAGTCCGCCGGTGCGCCGGAACACCATCGCCCGAAGGCGGCGAACGCCCGTTCGAATCCGGCGGCCTGACTCAGCGACCCGGCGACCGGGTCCTGCCCCGGGTCGACCGCGCCGTCCAGCACCAGCGCGCGGACCCGGTGCGGGAACAGGTGCGCGTAGGTGGCTCCCAGCAGGCTCCCGTACGAGTAGCCGAGGAAGGTCAGCTGGTCGTCGCCGACCGCCGCCCGCACCGCGTCCAGATCCCGGGCGGTCTGATGGGTGGAGTACGCGGTGAGCCGCTCGCCGTAGTGCGCCGCGCAGCCGGCCGCGATCCGCTGGCTGAGCTTGGCGGCCTCGGCGAAGGCGGTCGGGTCACGGGGGTCCGGGTCCGCCCCGAAGGTGGCGTCCCAGTCGCTGTCGGCGACGCAGTCGACGGCTGCGGAGCGGCCCACCCCACGCGGGTCGAAGCCGACCAGGTCGAACCGGCGCAGCACCGTCTCCGGCAGGCCGCCGAGCCGTTCGCCCAGTGCCAGTCGGGCGGCGGCGTCCACCCCGGAGACACCGGGCCCGCCCGGGTTGACCACCAGTGTGCCGATGCGGTCCTGCTGCCGGGCCGACCGGGCCCGGATCAGCGCGACCGGAAGGGTGCCGGCGGCGGGTCCGGCTGCCCAGTCGACCGGTACGTCGATCGTCGCGCAGTCGTAGCGCAGCCCATCAGGTGGTGGGCCGTACCGCAGCGTGGTCGACTCCGGGCACGGCTGCCAGTGCGGCGGAGAGTCGGGCCCGCCGGTCGCCCCGGGGTCGGGCCCCGCCGCGGTGCACCCGGTCAGGCCGACCAGCGAACCAACCAGGACGGCCGCGACAGCGGGCAGCCAGCGGCGCCGGCTCACTGCCTGCCAGCGGCGCCGGCTCACTGCGTGCTGGTCGGGTCGCCGGCCAGCACCCGGTCCACGTCGAACCGGACCGGCCGGTCCAGCTGGTCATACCGGCAGGAGGCCGGCTCCCGGTCGGTACGCCAGCGCTGGAACCGTGCGGTGTGCCGGAACCGGTCGCCCTCCATCGCGTCGTAGGCGACCTCGGCGACCAGTTCGGGCCGCAGTGGCTGCCACGCGAGGTTCTTACCGCCGCTCCACCGGCTCGGCGCGCCCGGAATCCGTTGGCCGGAACCGTCGTCACCCGACCCCCACGGGTGGTCTGCGGCAGTGGTGCGCAACGGCGCCAACTCGTCGACGAGCTCCGCGCGCCGGACGGCCGTGAACGACGCGCACACGCCCACGTGGTGCAGCACCCCAGCGTCGTCGAAGAGCCCGAGCAGCAGTGACCCGACTACCGGGCCGGACTTGTGCCAGCGGAAGCCGGCGACGACCACGTCGGCGGTCCGCCCGTGCTTCACCTTGAACATCGTCCGCTTACCGGGCTCGTAGCGCAGCTCCGCCGGCTTGGCGATGACGCCGTCGAGGCCAGCGCCTTCGAAGATCTCGAACCAACGACGGGCGGTGTCCGGATCGGTGGTCACCGGGGTCAGGTGCACCGGTGCGGTGATCGCCGCCAGCGCGTCGGTCAGCCGGGCCCGACGGGCGGTGAATGGCTCGTCGAGCAGGACCTCGTCGCCCAGCGCCAGCAAGTCGAAGGCGACGAAGGAGGCCGGAGTCTGTTCGGCGAGCAGCCGTACCCGGGAGGCCGCCGGATGGATCCGTTGGCCGAGCAGGTCGAAGTCGAGCCGGGACCGCCCGCTTTCCGCCCGGATCACCACCAACTCGCCGTCCACCACGATCCTGGGCGGCAACTGCTGCCGGGCCTGCTCGATGACCTCGGGAAAATACCTGGTCAGCGTCTTGCCGCCGCGGCTGGCCAGCTCGACCTGGTCACCGTCGCGGAAAATGACGCAGCGGTAGCCGTCCCACTTGGGCTCGTAGCTCATCCCCGGGGCGACCGGCAGTGTCGCGACCGGTTTCGCCAGCATCGGCTCGATCGGTAGGGCGATCGGGAAAGTCACCCACCCAGTGAACCATCCCGGTCCGACGATCCGCGGGACCGCCGGACCACGGCACGGACCCGGCGGAACACCGGGCGGACCGGGCGGGCCAGCCACGGCAACCGGCGTGCCGCGCGTCGGTACAACGGCTGGGCCGCCGCCCGTAGCTGCTGGCGGGTCGCGGCGAGCTGGCGGTGCGTCGTGTCGAGCTGGCGGCGGGTGGTGTCGAGCTCCGCTCGGGCGGAGCGCAGTTGCTGTTCGAGTTCGGCGAGCCGGGCCGCGGTGATCGTCGCCATCAACTCGTGACCGGTGACCGGCTCGCTGCGGCCGTCCTCGCCGCGTACCAGCCAGGGGCGGTCGCCGTAGACGTCGATCTGATGGCCGGCCAGCGGCACGTCGGCTTTCTCCAGCCCGTCCGGGAACTGCTCGGCGAACATCGCCCGGCAGTGTTTGGCCTGGTCGGCCGAGGTGGCCAGGATCAGCTTGTTGGGCACCAAGACAGCGGGTACCAGACTGCCGCCGTCGCCGAGGTAGCTGAACAGGCCGGTGATCACGCCGAGCCAGTGCCGGTTGAGTACGTCGTCGAGCACCACCAGCCCGTCGTCGACCACGGTCCGCTCGGCGATTCGCAGGTCGTTCACCGTGATCTGATCGGTGTGGCCGCCGTCGATGGAGAAGATTCGGAAGCGGCGCCCGGCGGCGACGAAGCCGGCCTGCTCCAGGTCGAGACTCGACGACTGCACGATGTCGACGTTGTCGCCGCCGCCGTAGGTCGCGAGGTTCTGCTCGAAGATCTCCCGATCACCACGTCCGGACTGGTCGAGGTTGGCGGCCTGGTCGTCGAAGACGTCGATGGCGACCGCCCGCTGATCCGCTGGCAGATCCAGGGCGAGGCACAGGAACGACTTGCCGTGGTGGATGCCGATCTCGGCCACGTCGCCGCTCACCCCGGCCCCGCGCTGGGCGGCCTCCACGCCACTGAGGTACACGGCGGTCGAGACGTTCAGCCAGCCCTTGACCTGGTGCAGACCGGTCCGCAGGTAGCCGGCGGTCAGCTCGGGCAGGACCGGTGTGAACGCTGTCATGGTGGCAGACCATACCGCTGATTACCGCAGCGACAAACGGTCGATCGGAGGACAATCCAGGTGACCGGACCGGCTGTCCTGGCCGGTGTCCTGCTCCGCTCGTCGGCGCCACCGCGGTGACCGTACGGGAAAGGCGGATCGCATGCCCAGCTTCACCTACCCGCAGGCCGGTGCCACCGCCGTGCTGCGCCACCAGGCCGGATCGGTCCGGCAGGCCGGACCGCCGCTGCCGGCGGGCTACCGCCATCTGCGGTCCCGTAGCCGGCTACGGCCGGGCAGCTTCCCGGCGGCGGCCGAGGCGGTGCTCACCTGGCGGATGCACCGGGCCGCCGGTGCCCGGGTGACGGCGTCGGCTCCCCGGGCCGAGGCCGGCGTGCTGGTGACGGTCGGCCTCGGCGTGGGGCCGCTGCGGATCGCCGCGCCGTGCGCGGTGGTGTGGGCGGTTGACGAGCCGGACCTCGCCGGATTCGCGTACGGCACCCTGCCCGGCCATCCGGCCAGCGGCGAGGAGGCGTTCCTGGTGCACCGCGACGGCGACCGGGTGTGGCTGTCGGTGGTGGCGTTCAGCCGGCCGGTGGCGCCGATCATGCGGCTGGCCGGCCCACTGGGTGCGCTGGCACAGCGTGCCTACGCCCACCGGCTGGGCTCCGCGCTGCGCCGGCTCACCCGCTGACCGCCGGCAACCCGGTGTAGAGCCGGCCCGGTGAGAGCGGTCAGCAGGTGGCGAAGGAACGGACCGGGGCCCGGGGCCCGAACCGGGGTGCCCGTACCCCGGCCAGCTCCAGCAGCAGGCAGACCCGACCGCGATGCCCCCGGAACGGCTCCAGCAGTTCGAGCATCCGGGCATCGGTCCCGCGGGCCTCGCCGGCCAGCGCCCAAGCCACCGTGTTCGGCAGGTGGTAGTCGCCGACGCTCACCGCGTCGGCCGCGCCGAACGCCACCCGGACCACCTCGGCGGCGGTCCACGGGCCGATCCCGGGCAGCGCGGTCAACCGCCGGGTGGCTGTCTGTGGGTCGCCGCTGTCCGACAGCCGGTCGGCGACCGCCGCCGCGCCGCACAGGGTCTGCGCCCGTCGTTGCTCGATGCCCAGCGGATGCAGCGACCAGTACGGCGCGGCGGCGAGGGCGGTCGGCTCCGGGGCGACCCAGAGATCGGCGACCGGGCCGGGAGCGGGTACGCCGAACCGGCGGACCATCGCGGCGTACCCGCGGTACGCCTCCGCGCCGGTGACCTTCTGTTCCAGCACGGCCCGCAGCAGCCGGGCGAACACCTGCCCGGTGGCCGGTAGCCGGACCCCGGCGTAGCGGCGGACCACCGCCTCGACGACCGGATGCCGGCGGGCCAGGGACAGGAAATCGGACACGTCGTCGCGGAGCCCGGCGACCGCATCGGCGATGTCGCAGATCTGGCTGGCGCCGGGCCCGTAGCCGGCGGCGACGAGGTCGCCGCCGTGCCGGCGCAGCGCCAGGGTCGCCGCCCCGGCCGGGGTACGGGCGGTCCACCAGAAGGTGTCCGCCAGCCACCTGGCGCACGGGTCGTGTCGGCCCATCGCCAGCGTCCGTACCGAGCCGGCCAGTTGGTAGCCGTCCGGTGGCCGCAGCACCCGGACCCGCGCCGGTGCGGCACCGGTCAGCTCCGGTGCGGCCCCAGCCG
The DNA here is from genome assembly GCF_048060215.1 of Micromonospora sp. LOL_021. Classification (NCBI taxonomy): domain Bacteria; kingdom Bacillati; phylum Actinomycetota; class Actinomycetes; order Micromonosporales; family Micromonosporaceae; genus Micromonospora; species Micromonospora sp. LOL_021. The sequence goes on from NZ_JBHMIN010000011.1 coordinate 80,003, forward strand.
GCTCCGGCGTGCCCTCCGATGTCCGTCTTTCCACGACCATGCCGGTCACTGTGCCAGCAGCGGAAAACAGCATCGACGCCGGGACGAGTCTGCTGCTCGTCCCGGCGTCGGTTAGCTGGACCCGGGTCACCGGCGGTCACCGCCGGTGCCGGCCGACCTCATCGGGTGACGACAACCCGGACCACGTCGAAGGCGGGGATCTGGTTGGCCCGCTGCATCATCGGCACCCGGTGGGACCCGTCGCCGGCCCACGACGCGCACTGGGCGATGCCGGGGCCCGGCAGGCCGGGCACCTCGACGGTGACCTCGTCGGCGCCGGCACCACCCCGGCCGTCCTCGGTGGCCACGAAGAACGCCGGCACCGGGCCAGGCTCGGGAGCGGTGCGGTTGCTGGTCAGCATCCGGCACGCGGTGTGGAAGTGCCCCCGGGTCAGACCGTCCTCGGTGAGGAACGAGCTTTCCAGGTAGTAGCCGCCCTGGCCGGCCGGCAGGAACCGGTCGCGTACCAGGTTGCGGGTGCTGATTCGCAGGGTGAACGGTTGGTTCGCGCGTACCCGCCTCGGCGACGAGATGATCATCAGCTGCGGGTTGGTGTCCGCGTCGCCGACCTCGCCGAACGCCGTACTGACACACCGCTCACCGTCCTGGAAACCCTCGTGCGGCGCCAACGAGCTGTCGGTGCAGTCGTCGCCGAGGATCTCCAACCCGGCCGGCGGATCGGCCGGCGCGTCGGTCTCTTCGCCGGGGGCGGGGGAGTCCTGACACTGGGCCGGGCCCCGCTGGCCGTCACCCCAGTGGTGCCGTACGCCGTTGCTGTCCACGGTGGTCCCGGTGTCGGCCGGATCGACCGACTCGCTCGGGCTTACGCAGACGGCGGCGGCCCGGTCGCGACCACGGTCCCGATCGCGGTCCCGGTCGCCGCGGGTTCCGGCAGACGAGATCTGGGTCACCGCCACCACGCCGCCGAAGACCGCCAACATCGTGGTCACCGCGATGACGCGGTTGCGGGTGCTGCCCGCCGATCTGCCCCGGCGTGCCGGCTGGTCGCTGGTACGCCTCCGGCGCTGTGAGCTGTTCACGTGGTGCCACCTCTTTCATCGAACGCCAATTGGTCGTCCGGGTGCAACGCAGTTGGTGATGGCTGTGGTTCGCCACTGCCGTCGACCGTATGGATGTCACTCCACAACAGTCAACAATCCTTGGAGCAACTACGGAACACTTAGGAGGCACTTAATGCGGGCTTCAAGAACCGGTTCGAGGCGCCGGTGGCGGGTCCACCGGAAAACATGGCGACGGCCGGCCGCGCCCTCCCTGGCAACGACCGGCCGCCGCGATTCACGGGCGCCCTGAAAGAGTCAGTAGTCGTAGTCGCCCGAGTCCTCAGAGTCACTGTCGAAGCTGTCCGAGTCCTTGCTGTCGTCGAGGCCCTTGATGTTGTCGCGGCCGTCACCGTCCGGCACCGCGATCGGCTTCGGGGTGCCCTCCGGCAGGCACTCCAGGTTCTTCGTGCCGTCCGGCTGCACGACGTACCAGGTGCCGCCGACACCCTGGCCCTTCCAGTCACCGGGCTTCTCGTCACCGGCGTAGTAGTAGATCGGCCAGCCGTCGATGGTCAGTTGCCGGGTGCCGTCCGGCCGGTTCACCGTGCCGACCAGCTCCTCGTCCACCCCGGACAAAATGGGGTCGCCGTCGGTCAGCGCCGGCGGCCAGATCTTGGCGCAGTCACCCTCGCAGTTCGAGGTCGCCGGGTCGTTGGAGTCCTCCTCGAAGCGGTAGAGCAGCCAGCCGTCCTCGTCGGTGACCACGTCACCCATCTTGTCGACGGCCTTGCCGACCAGCTCCTTGGTGAGGTCCTCGTCGGCGACCTCGACCGCGATGTCCTCGGTCTCCACCGGCTCGGGCGCGGCCGACGCCGCGTTCGCCGCGTTGACGACCGGCTGGGCCTGAGCGCCGCCAAAGTCGTCCGGGTTGTAACCTGCCGGGGCGCAACCCGGCAACACGAGTGCCGCCAGCGCGCCTGCGACTATGACGGTCCGCTTTCCCAGTGCCACGTGCCCTCCCTCATTCGTCCACATCGGGCTTCATCAAGGAGTACGCAGCGCATCCCGGTTTGGATCGGTAATGCCGAGTGCATAATTTCACAGCCCGGCGTTGAACCGGGTCGTCGTGTCCTACGTGCAGCCGGCCGCCGTCATACCGATCAGGAGCAGAACGCGCCGGTCACGGGTTGGCGGCAAACGCGTGATGACGACCAGAGACAGAACAGCCCGTGGGTATCCGTTAATTCGGACACCCACGGGCTGCACGTACGTCGGATCTGCTGGCGCAGATATTGCGACGCCCGTTCACGGCGTACGTCAGGAATGGACGTCGACCCTCCGTTCAGACCGGTACTGTTCAGACCGGTACGGTAACGATCGCGGTGGCGACCCCGGACTGGTCGACCGCCTGGAACTGAATCCATTCGATATCGTCCCGGGGTGCGGCCGTCGACGTGCTCAGCAGCAACGGCGCGGGTTGCTCTGCGGTGCCGTACCCGGCCTCGGGCACCCTCCAGGTGGAGAGCACCTCGGCGGTGCCGGACGCCCGCAGCACCACGATCCGGCACTGCATCGGACCCGGCACCTTGCGCAGTGCGAACGACACCTGGGTGCCCCAGGCGGCTTCCTCCAGCACCACGTCCGCCTCCACCCCGGTGGTGGCGTCGACCGCGTTGAACTTTTCGCCGGTGACCTCCGGGCCACCGACCCCCGACTGCGGATCGACCGGAGGCTGGCTGGCCGAGACCGACGTCTGCGGCCCAGCCTGCGGTGCCGCCGGTCCGCCGGACCAGGTCGACCCGGCGAAGAACGAGAAACCGGTGAGCGTCGCCAGCAGCACGAACCCGGCGGCGATCTGCAGCGGGCGGCCAGCGAACAGCCGTCGGGACCTACCGGCGCGGCCGAGCGGACGGACCTGACCGTGGTCGCGAAGCTGGTCGGCGTCGGACCGCACGGTCGGCCGGATCGGCACCGCCGCGTCGCCGTCGCCGTCGTCCGCCCCACCAGCCCGGTTCACACCGGTGGGGCCGGACTGAGGGAGGACGGGGCTGTCCTCCAACTGGTCGATGTCTACGGTCGACATCAACCCGACGATCGGAATGAGCGACTCCAGCTCCGCCGCGCAGGCCCAGCAGCCGGCGAGATGCTCCTCGAACCGCTCGACGTCGTCGGCATCGAGCGCGCCGAGCGCGTACGCTCCGACGTCCCAGTGGGCGGACCGTGTCATTCTGTAACCCCCCGCTGTTGCAGCGCCGTCCGCAGCGCTCGTAGCGCGTAGTAGACCCGCGACTTGGCGGTCCCCAGTGGCAGCCCCAGCTCCGCGGCCGCTTCCGGCACCGTGCGGCCGCGGAAGTACGTCTCGACCAGGATCTCCCGGTGCGGCTGGCTGAGCGTGCGCAACGCGTCGGCGACGGTCATCTGCCGCAGCACCTGATCGGTGCCGTCGGACTCGGCGAAGCTCTCCAGGTCCCGGTCGTACTCCTCGGTCGGACGGGCCTTCTCGCTGCGGTGGTCGTCGATCGCGATGCGTCGGGCGACGGTCACCAGCCACGGTCGCAGCGACGCCTGGCCCTGCGCGCCGAGCCGGTGGGCGTTGCGCCACGCCCGCAGCAGTGTCTCCTGGACGATGTCCTCGGCCCGTTGCCGGTCCCCCCCGGTGAGCCGTAACACGAACCCCAGCAGCGGCCGGGCGTGCTCTGCGTACAGTGTTCGGACGAGATCGTCCCCGTGGCTGGACTCCGCCGTCCCGGCCTGCTGCCGGCTCCCTGCGGTCCGTGGCGTCACCGGCTCATCATCGCGCTCGGCCGCCCTCCCGTCGATGCTCTGCCAACGTTGCGTGCTCCGGGCCGTGGCCGAACCGTTGCCGGTCACGCCCGGCCGGATCCTCTCCGCCTGCCAGCCGCTGGCGACCGCGTACATCGCAGGACCTCCATCCGACGTCGACATGGCCCGCGGCTGGGGGCCCACCCCGAGGTACGGAGCCGGCCGGCGGACGGATCAACGTCCGTCCGGAAAAATTCCGTTCGGTGGCGGCGGCGACGGCTGCGCGGTCGCGTCGGCGATCGGCGACGCCGTCGCGATCAACCGGTCCAGCGCCCCGCCGTGCAGCACCCGGCTGGGAAACCAGTCACCGGCGGCTCGCCGGGCCAGCTCCTCGACGGCTGGTACGGCGCGTCCGGCGACCACCACCAGGTTGCCGTACCGGCGCTGGCGCAGCACCGCCGCGTCGGCGATCAGGCAGATGCCGGGCAGCACCTGCCGTACCGACGCCAGGTGCCGGCGAGCCCAGCCCAACGGCGGGCCGTCCGCCACGTTGGACAGCAGTTGGCCGCCGGGTGCGAGCACCCGGGCGACTTCGGTGACGAACTCGACCGAGGTCAGCCGCGCCGGGGTGCGGGCACCGGCGAACACGTCCGCGACCACCAGGTCGTAGCTGTCCGTCCGGGCCTGCTCGACGGCGGCCCGCGCGTCACCGACCCGGACCCGCAGATTGCGGTCGGCCGGCCAGGGCAGTTCGCGGCGGACCAGCTCGGTCAACGCGGCATCGATCTCCACCACCCGCTGACTCGACCCGGGCCGGGTGGCGGCCAGGTAGCGGGGCAGGGTCAGCCCGCCGCCGCCCAGGTGCAGCACCCGCAGTGGGGCACCGGCCGGGGCGGCCAGGTCGATCGCCGCGGCCATCCGGCGGACGTACTCGAACTCCAGGTGCGTCGGATCGTCGAGATCGATGTGTGACTGCTGGGTGCCGTCCAACAGCAGGGTGTACGCCCGCCGCCGGTCCGGGTCCGGGACGAGCCGCGCGGTGCCGGTGTCCACCTGGACCGCGGGCGGTGCTGTCCTGCGGGTACGGCCCATCGGCACAGTATGCCGGTCACCGCCACGCCGGGTTCTCCTGCCCGGCCGCCGAGAGGCTGAGCGCCCGGTGCAGCAGCCGGGCGTCGCCGAGCATCGCCCGCAGCCGTCGCTCCAGCCCAGCGATCGGCACCAGGTTCTGTGGTGCCCGAGGGTCCTTGTACGGGGCCGAGGCGAACCGGGGCAGCGTCGCCAGCGACAGGTCGGCCAGCGCGATCGCCGCCTGCGGAGTCAGGTCGGGCCGGCACTCCACCCGGACGATGCCCGCCCACGGCGCGCCCCGTGGCCCCGGCAGCCGCAGATACCACGAGTAGCTGCGCCACCGGGTGCCGCGCAGGAAGACCGGGCTGCGTTGCGCCGGTTGCAGTGCGGTCACCACCGGGATCAGCCCGGCCGGCAGGTACGGCTGACGCTGCGACTTGACGTATCCGACGGTGTTCGGCAGTCGGCGCCCGCGCAGCGGACCGTCTACCACCAGCAGATCCACCCGGTCGTCCGCGCCGTCGACGCGGGCCTGCTCGGAGACGGCGATCTCCAGCGCGGCCAGCGCCGGCTGCACCGCCTGCGGCAGTACGGCCGGATCGGCGTCGTCGACCCGCCGCGCCGGATAGCGCACCCGCCCGACGACCAGGTCGGTGGCGGCGGTGCTCGGCGTGAACAGGCCCCGCTCGGTCCGGGCTCCGGCCAACCGGGCCGCCCCGCGCCGCAGGTCACAGCGCACCACACCGGCGGCGTACGAGGCGGCCAGCGCCGGGTACGAGACCCCGTCGGGCTCCTCGCTCCACAACGAGGCGTCGATCCGACGCACCCCGTCGACCAGCAGCACCACGTCCGGTGCGCGTACGTCGGCCGGCTGGCGCAACGGCCGCCACGCCGCCGGATCCAGCTCTACGGCGAGGTCGGCGGCGTCCTGGCCGTCGTCGGCGGCACCGGGGCCACCCGGGTCGGCGGCCTCGAACGACGTGCCGTAGCCGGGCTGCCAGCCCTCGACGAACCAGCGGATCCCGGTGACCGGCCGGCCCGTCACGGTCGCGGTCACAGCCCGCTCCGCCGGACCCGGGCCGTACGGGCGTCCTTGCTGACCTCGAACCGGACCGGTACCCGCTCGGCCAGCGCCGGTACGTGGGTCACCAGGCCGACCATCCGGTCCCCCCGGGCGGCGAGCCCTTCCAAGGTCGCGGCGACGGTGTCCAGAGTGGCCGCGTCCAGTGAGCCGAAGCCCTCGTCCAGCACGATCGACTCCAGACTGGCGGCGCTGGCCGACATCCCGGCCAGTTGCTCCGACAACGACAGGGCGAGCGCCAGCGACGCCTGGAAGGTCTCCCCGCCGGACAGGGTGCGTACCCCGCGGCGCAGTCCGGCGTCGTGGTGGTCGACGACGAAGAACTCACCGGCGTCGTGCACCAGCTCGTACTGGCCGCTGGAGAGCTCCCGCAGGATCCGCGACGCGCCGTCAACCAGCAGGTCCAGCGCCTCGACCAGCAGCCACCGCTCGAAGTTGTTGGCCCGCAGGTGCCCGGCCAACGTCCGGGCCAGCTGGGCCTGCCGTTCCTGGTCGGCCCGCCTGCCGCGCAGCTCACCTGCCTGGGCGAACCGTTCGGTGATCCGTTCGTGGTCGGTCTGCGCCCGCTGGACCGCCAGCGCGGCCGCCTGCCGGTAGCCGGCCGGATCGGCGCCGGTCGGCGGTGCCAGCTCGGCGGCGACGAACAGTTCGTCGATGTCGGCGGCGACGCCGCTGGCCGCGTCCCGGGCCGAAGCCAGCCGAGCGTCCGCCTCCGCCCGCGCCGTACGGCGCTCGGCGAGCAACCGCTGCGCCCAGTCGGTCAGCAGCGTCCACGCCGCCGCCAGGTCGGTCCGGTCGGCGGCCGGTGGCGCCAGCCGGGCGACGGCGTCCCGGCCGGCGTCGAACTCCCGCCAGCCGGCCTGCAGCCGCTGTTCGCCGGTCACGGCGGCGCGCTGCGCCTGACGGGCCGCCTCCCGGGCCCGGCGGACCTGGCCACCGGCGTCGTCGAGGGCGCGCTGCAACCGGTCGACCGTGTCCAGATCGGTGCGCAACGCGTCGGCGCCTGGCGAGTCGGACAACCGGGCGTCGAGCTGCGCCAGCCGGGCGGTCAGCTGCTCAGCCCGTACCCTGGCCCGGTCGACGGCCCGCTCCACCCCGCGTAGCGACTGCTCGGCGTCGGTGACCGCCTGGCGGGCCTGATCTGCGGCGGCTCGGGCGGCCTGACCGGCGGACTTCGCCTCGGCGACCCGGGATCCGGCCGGCACCGGCGGCACCGTGCTCACCGGCTGTGCGCAGACCGGACAGTCCGCCCCGGCGACGAGATCGTGGCGCAGCGCGGCGGCCAGGTCGGCGGACTGCGCCTCCTGGTACGCCTGCCGGGCGCGGTCCAACTCGAGGTCCACCGCCTCGGCGGCGGACCGGGCCGACCGCAGTGCCGCCTGGCTGGCGACCTGCTCGGCCTGCGCGGCGGCGAGCGCCGGAGCCAGCTCGGCCGATTCGGCGGCGACCCGGTCCCGTTCGGCGTGGGTCTGCAGCAGCAGCCGCCGGTCGGCCGGGTCACCGATGGCAGCCAGTTCGGCGCGGACCTTCTCCTCGCGTTCCTCGGCGTCGGCGACGGCCCGGTCCGCGTCGACGGCGGCGACCCGGGCGGCCGCCGCCTGATCGGCCAGCCGGGCGGCGGCCGCCGGGGCGGCGACACCTGCCAACAGCCCGATCTCGTCGTCCAGGGCCGTCACCTGGTCGGCCGCGGTCGCCACCGCCTGCCGGGCCTGCGTCAACCGGGGCAGCGCGGCGTCGACGGCCGTTGCCAGCGCCCGCATCGCGTCGACCTGACCCGCCGCGGCCGCCACCGCCGCCTCGTCGGCGTCGCAGAGCCCGCCGAGCAGCTGGTCCACCGCCGCCACCGCCGCCTCAGCGGCCCCCGCCCGGGCGGTGGCCCGCTCCCGGACGCGTTCGTAGACGTGCAGCCCGAGCAGGTTGACCAGGATCTGCTGCCGGGTGGCCGGCTTGGCGTGCAGGAAGTCGGCGAACCGGCCCTGCGGCAGCAGCACGCAGGTGGTGAACTGCTCGTACGGCAGCCCGACCGCGTCCAGCACGGCCTGCTCCATCTCGGCGGGCGTGCCGGCCAGCACCTCGCCGAGATCGTCCGGGCTCATCCCGGTGTCCAGCCGGGTCACGTCGAACCCGGGCGGCATCATCTGCAGGCCGGCGTTGCCGGTCTTGACCGCGCCGCGCGAGTCGCGACGGATCACCCGGGTGGCGACGTAGCGACTGCCGGCGCTCTCGAACACCAGCCGCACCCGGGCCTCGGTGGCCGACGGTGCCAGCGCGGATGCGATTCCCCGGCTGCTGCCCCAGCGCGGCACCACGCCGTACAGGGCGAAACAGATCGCGTCGAGGATGCTGGACTTGCCCGATCCGGTCGGTCCGACGAGGGCGAAGAAGTCGGCGTCGGTGAAGTCGACCGTGGTTTCCTCGCGGAACACGGTGAATCCGGCCAGGTCGAGCCGCAGCGGTCTCACGACGAGGTCACCTCCTCGTACAGCGTGTCGAACAGGGTCCGTACGTCGTCGTCGCCGTGCCCGCGCGCGTCGAGGTAGTCGGCGAACAGCTGTCCGGGTGCCCGACCGGCCCGCTGTGGGGTGTGCGTCGCACCGGCGGCGGACGCGGCCCGGGTGAACTCCGGGTCGATGCGCACGTCCAACGCCCGGGGCAGCAGCGCCTGCACCTCTTCGCGCAGCCCGGCCCGGGGTGTCTCCCGGATGAACACCCGCAGCCAGGCGTCGCCGTACTCGCCGGCGGCCAGTTCGTCGAGGGTGCCGTGGACGGTGCGCAGCGGGGTCGCCGCGTCCACCGGCACCTCGCGGACCCGGGCGGCGGTGCCGGCGGTGACGTCGACGATGCTGACCGATCCGACGTTGTCCTCCTCGCCGAAGTCGATTGGCAGCGGACTGCCGCTGTAGCGCACCGGGCAGGGCGCTTCGAGCTGCTGGGCGCGGTGCAGGTGGCCGAGCGCCACGTAATGCGCCCCGGTCGGGAAGACGGTGGCCGGTACGGCGTACCCGAGGACGGTGTGCACCTCCCGCTCGCCGCCGCCGGACCGCCCGCCGATCACGGTCAGGTGGGCGGTGATCAGATCCACCACGCCCGGCTCACCGAACCCATCGGTGAGCCGGGCCAGCACCCGTGCGATGTGGTCGGCGTACGTCTGGTTGGCCTCGGCCGCGGTCAGCTGGTACATCTCGGTGGCCCGGACGGCGTACCGCTGGGACAGGAACGGCAGCGCGACCAGCCGCCACGGTTCGCCGTCGCCGGTGGTGCCGGTGATCACATGTTCGTCCGGCTTGTCCCGGACGGCGCCGCGCAGGGTGATGCCGGCGGCGTCGGCCCACGGCCGTAGCGCGTCCAGCGCGGCCCCGTTGTCGTGGTTGCCGCCGATCGCCACCACGTCGGCGCCGGTGCCGCGTAACGCGGTCAACGCCCGGGTGACGACCCGGGTGGCGTCCGGGCCGGGCGCGGAGGTGTCGTACAGGTCGCCGGCGACGATTACCAGGTCCGGGCGTTCGGTACGGGCGATCTCGACCACCCGGGCGAGCACCTGGATCTGCTCGGGCAACCGAGCTTGTCCCTTGAGGACCTTGCCGACGTGCCAGTCGGAGGTGTGCAGGATCCGCATCCGGGGGAACCTCCTCGACCTCAGGGTCAGAACGGTCAGAACGGGATGTCGTCGTCGGCCGTGGACCGGCCGCCGACCACCGCGAACGGGTCGGCGGCCTGCACGATCGAGCGCAGCGTGCCCGACGGCGCGTCGCCGGCCTCCGACGAGCGGGTGGCCCAGGCCGGGAACGGGAACTCCAGGCAGAGCGGGACCGGGATGTCCGGCTGGTTGACGAACATCGTGCCCGGCTTGGCCAGCAGCACCCGCTGCCGCTGTACCGCCGGCAGGAATCCGTACTCCGGCCGGGACGCCTCGGCCGGGTCCAGCCGGCCGACCACCCGGACCGCCGAGTTGGTGACGATCCGCCGCTCCACCTCGCTGGCGGTCTGCTGGGCACCGATCAGGATCACCCCGAGCGACCGGCCCCGCTCGGCGATGTCGAGCAGCACCTCCTTGATCGGTGACGAGCCGTCCCGGGGGGCGTACTTGTTGAGTTCGTCGAGCACGACGAACAGCAGCGGTTTGGCGGTGCCGGCCCGTTCCTTGCGGTCGAACTCGTTCTTGAGCGTCACCCCGACCACGAACCGCTGCGCCCGGTCCGGCAGGTTGTGCAGGTCGACCACGGTCACCTGGGCACTGTCGTCGGTGCTGATCTGGTGCGGCCGTCGGGTGGCCAGGTCGCCCCGGATCAGCCGGGCCAGGTCGCGTTTGCTGCCGATCAGCCGGCGGGCGAACGCGTTCACCGTACCCATGCCGACCGCCGAGCCGGCCCAAGCCGATCGGGTCTCCTCGTCGCCGAGCTGGTCGACGATGTGGTCGACCAGATCCCCGTACGAGCCGATCCGCCGGCCGTCGATGCTGATGCCGCCGTCGGCGGGTTGCGCGTGCCGGCGCAGGTACGCGGTGACCGCGTGCACCACCATCGTGTACTGCTGGCGTTCGTCGTCGGCGTCGGCGAACACGTACGGCAGCAACTGCTTGTCGCAGAACTCGGCGACGGTCCAGTAGAAGCTGTCCACGCCGGTGAGCCGGCTGGTCACGTCGGGGGTGCCGGAGGCGTCGCCGGCGCGCGGCGGGGCGTGGACCCGCACGTCCGGGAAGGCACCGGCGGGCAGGCCCAGCCTGGCGTACGCGGCGGTCGTCGCCTCATCGAGCCGGATGTTGGGGTGGTCGAGGAAGAGCAGGTCCTCGCCCTTGACGTTGAAGATCAGCGCCTTGGCGTTGACCGCGTCGCCGCCGAGCCGGCCGGAGCGGAACACCGAGTAGAGCAGAAACGTGGCGAAGCTGGTCTTGGTGGCGACGCCGGAGATGCCCGAGATCGACACGTGCGCGCCGCGCTGACCGTCGAGGAAGTCCGCGTTGAGGTAGACCGGCACCCCGTCGCGGCCGGTACCCATCGGGATCCGGCGTTCCATCCGGTCGAAGTGCAGGGCGCGGGCGCGGGCGTCGCCCTGGGCCCGCCACACCGGGGCACCCGGCTCCGGCGGTACGTAGATCTCCGGATCGACCCGGGTGGCGGTGATCTCGGCGGCCTCCTGCACCTGGGCGGGCAGGGTGCCGTCGGCGATGGCGAAGACGTCGGAGTCGAACTGCGCCCCTTCGTGGCGGGCCCGGACCTGGGTGACCACCCCGGCGATGGTCACCGGCTCGGCGCCCGGCAGCTCGCGGCGGGTCACCACGACGTCGTCCAGCTGCAGATAGTTGCCGGCACCGACCGCGGTCCAGAACTGCAGTGGGGTGGCGTCGGCGGTACCCAGCACCCGGCCCACCGGCGTACCCTCCGGCGTTGTGTCACTCATGGTGATGGACTGGTCGCTGAAGTCCGGTTGCGTCGTGCCCACGGGTTGCATCCTGCCCCACGGGTACGACCAGTACGGCATCCGACTCGGCGCGCCCGGCCGAATTCACCGGCGGTGGGGTCCGATCGACCCGATCCACCGCCTTCGGGTGATCGCATTCTTACTCAAGGTGATTGACCGTGGTTGGGTCGGGCGTAGCGGAGCAGCAGCGTGCCGTCGTCGGCAGCCAGCACCTGGCCCAGCCGTAGCTGCCGCACCGGGCTGGCCGGACCCGCGCTGATCCGGCCGGCACCGGCACCGGCGAGCAGTGGGGAGACCGTCAGGCAGAGTTCGTCGACCAGGTCGGCGGCGGTCAGCGAACCGAGCAGCACCGGGCCGCCCTCGCAGAGCAGCCGACGGTGGCCGCGGGCGCGCAACTGGCTCAGCCCGGCGGTCAGGTCGAGGGTGCGCTCGCCGGCCGGGACGATCTCCGCGACCCGGGCCAGTCGATGTCGCCGGTCGGCTGGCGCGTCGGTCGTGGTGAGCACGATCGGCCGCGCCGGTGCGTCGGCCAGGGCTGGTTGGTCCGGGTCGAGATCGAGCGAGGCGGAGACGACGACCAGGGTGGGGTGGGTGGGGAGGCCGTGCTCCCGGCGCCAGCGGCGGCGCCGGTCGTCCAGCCGCAGCGCCCGGTACTGCTCCTGGCGTAGGGTGCCGGCACCGACCAGCAGCGCGTCGCAGAGCATCCGCAGTACGCCGAAGACCCGTTTGTCCGCGCGTCCGGACAATCCGGCGGACCGGCCGGCCACCGCGACTGCCCCGTCCACGCTGGTCACGAAGTTCACCCTGAGGTGATCGTGGGGCGCGACGGCGTATGCCTCGATCAGGGCCGGATCGTCGAGCGCGGGCCCGGCCGGCGGTGGCCCGAACCGGCGGACCGGCGGGTCCGGGGTCGGCATGTCCGGGGCCGACGCGTCCAGGGCCGACGCGTCCAGGGCCGGCGGGTGGTCGGTCATTCGCCGGCCGGACCGGTGACCGGTGGGGTCGGAGCGGGGGTACGGTGCTGGCAGTCGCACCAGTTACCACCCCGACACCCATCGTGCTGGCCTCTCCGGCACGCAGCGCAGATCATGGGTTCGAGCCTAGGTCAGAGAAAGGGCGGCCATGCCCCGTCAGATCTTCCACCTGCTGGTCACCCTGTCCGACATCGCGCCGCCGGTGTGGCGCCGCGTCCAGGTGCCGGGCGGGTACACGCTCGACCGGGTGCACCGGGTGATTCAGCACGCGATGGGCTGGCGCGACTGCCACCTGCACTCGTTCGAGATCAACGGAGCGCAGTACGGCGAGCCGGATCCGGCCGGCGAACTGCTGCTGCGTGACGAACTGGACACCCGGTTGGACGCGGTGGCCACCAAGGGGGCCCGGTTCCGCTACACGTACGACTTCGGTGACTGGTGGGAGCACGACGTCGTCGTCGAGGACGTCACCGCGCCCGAACCGGACGTGCGCTATCCGCTCTGTGTCGACGGGGATCAGGCGTGCCCCCCGGAGGACGTCGGTGGTGCCTTCGGGTACACCGAGTTCCGGGCCGCGATCGCCGATCCGGCGCATCCGCGTCACGCCGAGATGGCCGACTGGGTGAGCGCGACGTTCGATCGGTTCGGGTTCGACCCGGCGCGGGTCACCACCCTGCTGCGCCGGCTCACCTGACCACCACGCTGACCTACCACCCGGTCGGCTCGACCACCACCCGGCCGGGACGACCGGAATCTGACGCGGGAGCACCCGGGATTCGGCAGTAACGAAATGGGAACGCTCCCATCGGCCCCTTGACACCTCCGAAACCTCCCGGCAATCTCATGGGAGCGCTCCCGGCCGGGGTGAGTGAGATCCACGTCACTTGCTTGACCAACCGCGGAGCGCGGTCGTGCAGTGCCCGCTCCCCGGCGACGGACCCCTTTCGCCAACGCAGTTCCCGTTGTCGCGGCGGACACCACACGGTCACCCCCCACCACGAAAAGCGACCTTGAGAGGGGTCAGGATGAGCGTCACGCTCCGGCGGTACGCCGCGGTCGCACTCGCCTCCGCTGTCATGTTGACGGCCACGGCCTGCGGCTCCGACGACGCCGATTCAGATCCGGACGGCCCGATCACCCTGGTCGTCGACATCTTCGGCGACGCAGGCTTCGGATACGACGAGTTGATCGAGCAGTACGAGGCCGACAACCCGAACGTCACTGTTCAGCAGCGAGGCGTAGGCCTCGGCCTCGGCGACTACAACACCCGACTCACCCAGCAGATCACCGCCGGCTCCGGAGCCGGAGACGTGGTGGCGATCGAAGAGGGCACGATGTCGCAGTTCTTCGCCCAGGCCGACAAGTTCGTCGACCTCGGCGAGCACGGCGCCAACGAGCTCGAGGGCAACTTCCTGCCGTGGAAGTGGGAAGCCGGCGTGCTGCCCGACGGCAAGGTGCTCGGGCTCGGCACCGACGTCGGCGGGATGGCCCTGTGCTACCGCTCGGACCTGTTCGAGGCGGCGGGCCTGCCGACCGACCGGGACGAGGTCGGGGCGCTCTGGTCGAGCTGGGACGACTTCATCTCGGTCGGTGAGCAGTTCAAGGAGGCCACGCCGGACAAGGCGTTCGTCGACTCGGCGACCAGCTTCTACAACCTGGTGCTGAGCCAGATCGCCGGTGAGGGCACCGGGTACACCTACTACGACACCGAAAACCAGTTCGTCATGGAGAGCAACCCGGACGTAAAGGCGGCGTTCGACCTCACCACCGACATGATCGAGGCCGGGCTGTCGAACAACCTCCAGTCGTTCTCCAACGAGTGGAACGCCGGCTTCAAGAACGCCACCTTCGCCACCATCGCCTGCCCGGCCTGGATGACCGGTGTCATCGAGGGCCAGGCCGGCCCGGAGGCCGCCGGCAAGTGGGACATCGCCAAGGCGCCGGGCAACGGCGGCAACTGGGGCGGTTCGTTCCTGGCGGTGCCGACCTCCAGCAAGTACCAGGCCGCCGCCGCCGAGCTGGTCAAGTACCTGACCAGCCCGGAGGGCCACATCGCCGCCTTCGAGGCGGTCGGCAACCTGCCGTCCTCGCCGCAGGCGCTGGCCGACCCGAAGGTCGCCGAGGCGGTCAACGAGTACTTCTCCGACGCCCCGACCGGCGAGATCTTCGCCGCCGGCGCCAGTGAGCTCAAGCCGGTCTACCTCGGCCCGAAGAACCAGGCGGTCCGTACCGCGGTGGAGAACGCGCTGCGGGCGGTCGAGCAGGGCCAGTCGCCGGACGAGGGGTGGCAGGACGCCATCACGAACGGCACGGCCGCCGGCCGGTAAAGCGGTGTGACAAACCGGGTGAGATGGCGTCGGCAGGACCTGCCGACGCCATCTCACCCGCCGCGTCGCGGTGCCAGCGGCGCGTTGACCCCCTGGCCGACGGCGGCCGGCCGCCGTACAACTGAAGGACTTTCCCGATGAGCCTGGAGTTAGACACCCCCGCGCCGGCGCAGCCGCGCGGCCACCGGGCGGGTCCGGCCGGCGGTGGGGCGGCCCGGCGCCGCTCGCTGACCCGACTGGACCTCAAACTTTCCCCCTACCTCTACGTCCTGCCGTTCTTCGTGATCTTCGCGATCTTCGGCGTCTATCCGATCGTCTACACCGTCTGGATCGCGCTGACCGACCGGTCGCCGCTCAACGCCGAGATCAGCTTCGTCGGCCTGGACAACTTCGTCCGGCTGATCACCGACGACCCGCAGTTCTGGAACGCCGTCTACAACACGTTCGGCATGTTCCTGATGTCCACCGTCCCGCAGTTGCTGATCGCGCTGATGCTGGCCAACGCGCTGAACCGGCGGATCAAGGGACAGACGTTCTTCCGGCTGGCCATCGCCATGCCGATCATCACCTCGACCGCAGTCGTCGCGTTGATCTTCTCGATGATCTACGCGCGGGACTTCGGCCTGGTCAACTGGCTGCTGTCGCTGTTCGGCGTCGAACCGATCGACTTCCGAGCGAGCAAGCTCGGGTCCTGGTTCGCCATCTCCACCATGGTCGACTGGCGGTGGATCGGCTACAACGCGCTGATCTACCTGGCCGCGATGCAGGCGATCTCGAAGGACATGTACGAGGCCGCCGCGCTCGACGGCGCCTCGCGGACCCGGCAGTTCTGGTCGATCACCGTGCCGCAGCTGCGACCCACCATCATCTTCACCCTGATCATCTCGACGATCGGCGGACTGCAGCTGTTCACCGAGCCGCTGCTGTTCACCAGCGGACCCGGCGGCATCTCCGGCGGTTCCCAGGGTCAGTTCCAGACGATCACCATGTATCTGCTCGACGTCATGAACCAGCGGTTCCAGTGGGGCTACGCGGGCGCCGTATCGCTGCTGCTCTTCCTGCTCATCGCGTTCATGTCGCTGGTCAACTATCTGCTGGCCCGCCGGATCAGCTCGGACAAGTGAGGCGCGATGACCACCGCAACCCTGCAACCCGTGGCCAACAAGCCCAAGCGCGGCAAGGGCCCGTCGTCGACCTCGGAGCGGCTGTTCAAGGCGAGCCCGCTGACCTGGTTCGGCCTGATCCTGGGCGTGCTCCTGTCGTTCTTCCCGTTCTACTGGATGATCGTCATCGCGTCGCGGACCAACGACGCAGCCAACGCCTGGCCGCCGCCGTTCCTGCCCGGCGGCAACCTCGGTGAGAACATCGGTCGGGTGCTCGCCAACCAGGACGCCAACATTCTCAAAGGGCTGATGAACTCGGTCCTGGTGTCCGGCACCATCACCGTGGCGACCGTCTTCTTCGGTTCACTCGCCGGCTTCGCCTTCGCCAAACTGCGCTTCCGGGGCAAGAACGCGCTGCTGCTCGTCGTGCTCGCCTCGATGATGATCCCGATCCAGCTCGGCGTGCTCCCGCTCTACATCCTGATGTCCGAGCTCGGCTGGCTGAACCGCATGCCGTCGGTGATCGTGCCGTTCCTGATCGGCGGCTTCGGGATCTTCATGATGCGGCAGTACGCCGAACAGGCGGTGCCCAACGAGTTGATCGAGGCGGCCCGGGTGGACGGCTGCTCCACCTGGCGGATCTTCTGGCATGTGGTCGTTCCGGCGCTGCGCCCGGCGGCGGCGGTGCTCGGTCTGCTGACCTTCATGGAGCAGTGGAACCAGTTTTTCTGGCCGTTCGTGGTCCTCGCCGACCCGACCAACCCGACGGTGCAGATCTCCCTGCGCAGCCTGAACTCGGCGTACTTCGCCGACAATTCCCAGATTTTCGCGGGAACGCTGATCGCGACGCTCCCGCTATTCGTTGTTTTCATCCTCTTCGGCCGCCAGATCATCGGCGGCATCATGGAAGGCGCCGTCAAGTCGTGACCAAAGCAGCAAGTCCGCAGACCGCCGAGTTCCGCGAAGGCTCCGGGCAGCTACTCTTTCCACCCGGGTTCCTCTGGGGTGCCGCCACCGCGGCGTACCAGATCGAGGGCGCAGCGAACATCGACGGCCGCAAGCCGTCCATCTGGGACACCTTCAGTCACACTCCGGGCAAGGTGCTCGGCGGGGACAGCGGGGACGTGGCCTGCGACCACTACCACCGGTACCGCGAGGACGTCGGGATGATGGCCGAGCTCGGCCTCAAGTCGTACCGGTTCTCGGTGTCCTGGCCACGGGTGCAGCCCGACGGGTCCGGCGCGGCCAACCAGGCCGGGCTGGATTTCTACCGTCGGCTGGTCGACGAGCTGCTGGCCCAGGGCATCGAGCCGTGGCTGACCCTCTACCACTGGGATCTGCCGCAGCCGCTGGAGGACGCCGGCGGGTGGCCGGCCCGGGACACCGCGGCCCGGTTCGCCGACTACGCGGAGCTGGTACACGGGGCGCTGGGTGACCGGGTGCGGTACTGGACCACGCTCAACGAGCCTTGGTGCTCGGCCTTCCTGGGATACGGCTCGGGCGTGCACGCCCCCGGGATCACCGACGGCGCCGACTCGGTCCGGGCCGCCCACCACCTGATGCTCGGCCACGGTCTGGCGGTACAGGCGATGCGCGCGGTCCGGCCGGACCACGACTTCGGCGTCACGCTCAACCTGTACGCGGTGTCGCCGGAGACGGACTCTGCGGTCGACGTCGACGCGGCTCGGCGTATCGACGGTCTGGCCAACCGGATCTTCCTGGACCCGATCCTGCTCGGGCGGTACCCGCAGGACGTGGTGGCGGACCTGCAATCGGTGACCGATCTGGCCCACGTCCGCGAGGGCGACCTGGACGTCATCGCCACCCCGCTGAACGTGCTCGGCATCAACTACTACAGCCGGCACGTGGTCAGCGGCGCGCCGGCACCGGACGCGGCCGACGAGCCGTCCTGCTGGCCGGGTAGCGAGCGGATCCGATTTGTCACCCGCGGGCTCCCGGTGACCGACATGGGGTGGGAGGTCGACGCCCCCGGCCTGGTGGAGGTGCTGCGCCGGGTCAACGACGAGTATCCTGAGGTGCCGATCTACATCACGGAGAACGGCTCGGCCTACGTCGACGACGTCGTCAACGACAAAGTCGATGATCCGGACAGGTTGGCCTATTTCGACGCTCACCTGCGTGCCTGTCACGAGGCAATCTCCCACGGAGTGCCGGTGCGGGGCTACTTCGCATGGTCTTTGATGGATAATTTCGAATGGGCCTGGGGCTATTCGAAGCGCTTCGGCATGATCCACGTCGACTACGACACCCAGCTTCGGATCCCCAAGTCGAGCGCCAGGTGGTACGCCGATGTGATCCGACGTAACGGTCTGGCCGCACAATAGGCGTGGTCAGCCAGCAATAACGGGCCGCGCGGCGCCGGTTCCCCACCGGGACCGGCGCCGGCGGCCCAGGGTCGGAGGAACAGACGATGACAACCCAGCGCACCCGGTCACTCGGGCGGCCCACCCTCGACGCGGTCGCCGCGCGTGCCGGGGTAGGCCGGGGCACGGTGTCCCGTGTCGTCAACGGTTCGCCGCAGGTCAGCCCCGAGGCGCGGGCAGCGGTGCAGCAGGCGATCGCCGAGCTGGGGTACGTGCCGAACCGGGCAGCCCGGGCGCTGGTCACCCAACGGACCGACTCGGTCGCGCTGGTGGTCTCCGAATCCGAGGAGCGGGTCTTCGGTGAACCCTTCTTCGCCGGGATCGTCCGGGGCATCAGCTCCGGGCTGCTCGACACCCCGATGCAGCTCTGGCTGGCCATGGCCCAGTCACCCGCCGAACGGGAGCGGGTCGAGCACCATCTGACCAACCAGCACGTCGACGGCGTACTGCTGCTGTCGCTGCACGACGCGGATCCGCTGCCGACCCTGCTCGAACAGCGCGGTCTGCCCAGCGTTCTGGGCGGGCGGCCGGCCCGGATGCTGCATCCGGACGCGCGTCCGGCCTACTTCGTCGACGTCGACAACGCCGGTGGCGCCCGGTTGGCGGTCGAGTACCTGCTGGCCGGCGGCCGGCGGCGGGTCGCCACCATCGCCGGCCCGCAGGACATGGGGGTCGGCGTCGCCCGGTTGACCGGCTACCACGAGGCGATTCGGCACAGCGGCCCGCCGGGCGGCGAATCCCTGGTGGCGTACGGCGACTTCAGCGAGGGCAGCGGCACCGCGGCGATGCGCCAGCTGCTGGAGCGCCATCCTGATCTGGACGCGGTGTTCGTCGCGTCCGACCTGATGGCCTGCGGCGCTCTGCGGGCGTTGCGTGAGGCCGGCCGCCGGGTGCCCGACGACGTGGCGGTGGTCGGGTTCGAGGACGCCCCGATCGCCCGGCAGTCCGATCCGCCGTTGACCACCGTCTTCCAGCCGGTGGAGGAGATGGGCCGGCAGATGGCCCGACTGCTGCTGTCCCGGATCCGGCACGATGAGCTGCAGGTCCCGTACGTCCTGCTGGAGACCCACATGGTGGCCCGCGACTCGGCCTGACCGTGCGTCGGCCTGCCGGTTGCGTCGGCCTGTCCGCGACTACTCGGCCCGGCTGGTGAAGATCATCCGAACGGGTGATGGTGCAGCGTGTCCAACCCTGTTCTCCAGGGGTTTTCCTGCCGAGTCATGTCATCGCAACAGGGATGAAATGGTCATCGGGCAGGCTGGTTGTCGACCGGGGGAGGGGCTGGCCTGCGTTACGGGAGGACTGACATGTTGCTGAGGGTTCGCGTGACCCTGCCGGACCGGCCCGGTGCACTCGGCCAGGTGGCCCGCACACTCGGCGTCGCGGGCGCCGACATCGTCCAGGTGACCGTCCTGGAGCGGCTGGGTGGTCGGGCGGTGGACGACTTCACCGTGGTGTGGCCGGGCGCTGCCCGGGTCGACCGGCTGCTCGCTGGACTGGCCGCGATTCCCGGCGTCCAGGTCGACGGCGTCTGGCGGGCGATCGGCACT
The DNA here is from genome assembly GCF_048060215.1 of Micromonospora sp. LOL_021. NCBI lineage: Bacteria > Bacillati > Actinomycetota > Actinomycetes > Micromonosporales > Micromonosporaceae > Micromonospora > Micromonospora sp. LOL_021. Next base: position 99,714 of record NZ_JBHMIN010000011.1, read on the forward strand.
CCGGTGACCGGAGGTCAGGACGCCGAACTGCTCGCCCAGGTCGCCGCCAACCCGGTCGACGGCCTGGCCACGCTGGTCGATGCGGTGCCGGGGCTGCTGGCAGCCGACTGGGCGGCCGCGGCCGTGGTGCCGGCCGACTGGGCGATCCGCAGTGCGTCCCGCCCGCCGGCCGGTGCCGCCACGGCGCAGTCCGCCGGGCTGGCCGGGCCCGCTCCGACGCCCGGTGCCGAGTCGCGGTTCGACGGTGGTCAGCTGCCCGATGACGACTTCATGACCGGCCTGACCGTGCCGGTAAACGAGTCCCCTACGGGCGGCGAACCGGCCGTGGCCTACGCGAGCTGGCGCGCGCCGGTCCCGCTGCGGCTGCCTGAGGTCACTCCGTTGCGGGCCCGGCCGATGGACGGCCCGGACGGGGTGCGGTACGCCTCGGTGCCGTTCGGCCGGGCCGGGCTGGTGCTGATCGTGTCCCGGGTCGACGGGGACGGGTTGCCGGCAGCCGCGTTCCACGTCACCGAGGTGGACCGGATCGCGCAGCTGGTCCGGGCGGCGACAGTGATCCTGGGCGACCGGTTGGATCTGGTGTCCGCCGATCCGGTCGCCGCCAGACGGTGAGACGCAGGTCGCAGACGGCACCGCGAGAAGTCACCGCCGGGCAACCTGAGGGAAACAGCACGGCGGCAAGGTAGGAAGCGGGCGCAGTGCGGCGTTGACCAAGCGGGCACCGAGCACCTGGGGAGAGGAGCAGCCATGGCGCTGTGGCGGATCAGAGCGACGGTCGACGATCGGCCGGGCTACCTGGCCGTGCTGACCGCCAGCCTGGCCTTGCGTGCGGTCAACATCCTTGCCGTTCAGGTGCACACCACCGAGGCCGGGGCGGTCGACGACTTTCTCGTTGACGCGCCGGACGCGATGACCGAAAAGGATCTCGTCGCCGCTGTGGAGCGTGGCCGGGGCCGGGACGCCTGGGCTGCCCGGGCCGAGGCCCGGGGCCTGGCCGACCAGCCCACCCGGGCGCTCGCCCTGGCCAACCGGCTGGTCCGCGATCCGGAGGCGCTCGGTGACGTGCTGCGTACCCTGCTCGGTGCCGGCTCGGTGACCTGGCGGCCGGCGCCAGCTTCGCAGGTGGCCGCCCGGTCGACGAACACGATGCGGCTGCCGGATCCGGCCGGTGGCTGCTACGACGTCGTCCGGCGAGAGCCGAGCTTCACCCCAGCCGAGTTTGCCCGGGCGCAGGCCCTGGTCGAGTTGGCGGCGGCGGTCAACCGGCGGACCGGCGATCAGGTGACGCTGATGATGCCGGACGGTGCCGAGTTGCTGCTGCGGCCGGCGGTCTCCGACGATCTCAACGCGCTGCACGCGATGGTGGTCCGGTGCTCGCCGGAGAGCCGTACGCCCGGTCTGGTCGGCCGACCGCCCGAGGTCGTCGCCGCCCGGCTGCGGCGGATGCTGGAACAGCCCCGGGGTGCGCTGCTGGTCGCGGTCGACTCCAGCGCGGCGGCGGACCGGATCGTCGGTGTCGGGCAACTGATCGTCGAGGGTGCCCTCGGCGAGGTCGGACTGCTGGTCGAGGACGGGTGGCGTCGGCGCGGGGTCGGTACGGCGCTGCTGCGCAGGCTGGCCGGGCACGCCGGTCGGACCGGGCAGGCGGCTTTGGTGGCACACGTCGCCGCCGATGATCTCGGCATGCTGCGTACCCTGGCCCGGCTGCACCGGCCGGGTCCGGTCGAGCGCGACGGGGAAATGATGAGCGTCACGGTGCCGTTGGTCGATCGGCCGGTCGGCATCTCGGCACCGACTCCCGCCACCACGACCTAGGCGGTTGCCCCGACGTCCCGGTCCTGGTGCGGGTCCGGTGCGTTGGACGCGAGGTCCGGGTGGCACGGCGGGGTCTCCTCCTGTAGGACGGCAGGAGGAGACCCCGCCCCTTTGCCTGTGCCGGTTGGTCGCGGTTGCGGGCTTCCCAAAGCCGGGCCGAGGCGGTTAAATCATCGGTACGCGTGACGATCGCTCCCTGTCGATGGGAGCGCTCCCACCGCGTCGGCGCCGGCTGGCGTCGTGACCCGTGAACCACCAACCGAGAACCATCAACCGCCATCTACCGGCTGGCCCCGCACCCCACCAGCGGGCCGGCCGCTGACCGCCGCGACAGCGCGATCGGCATGAGGCGAGGGGCGGATGCGCCCACATCCGCCCCTCGGTGTCCTCCACGACGCGTTGCCGCGCGCGGCTCCACGGACAGGAGCGAGTGTAGTGCGCGCAGACAATCGGCCGGCCGGCCGGACTCGTTGGTGGCGCAGGCTGGCGGCCACCGGCATGGCCATCCTGCTCACCGCCGCAGCCGCGACAGCCGCGGTCCCGCGACCCGGTGCCGCCGCGGCACCACCGTTCAACTACGCGGAGGCGCTGCAGAAGTCGCTGCTGTTCTACGAGGCGCAGCAGTCCGGCCCGCTGCCGCAGTGGAACCGGGTCTCCTGGCGGGCGGACTCGGCACTCGACGACGGGGCGGACGTCGGCCTAGACCTCACCGGCGGCTGGTACGACGCCGGGGACCACGTCAAGTTCGGATTCCCGATGGCCTTCACCACCACCATGCTGGCCTGGGGTGCGGTCGAATACCGGGCCGGCTACGCCAGCTCCGGGCAGCTGCCGCACCTGCTGAACAACCTGCGGTTCGTCAACGACTACTTCATCAAGGCGCATCCGTCGCCCAACGTGCTCTACGGCCAGGTCGGCAAGGGCGACGACGACCACAAGTGGTGGGGTCCGGCCGAGGTGATGCCGATGGCGCGTCCGGCGTACCGCATCGACGCGACCTGCGGTGGCTCGGACCTGGCGGCCGAGACGGCGGCCGCGATGGCCGCGTCGTCGATGGTCTTCCGGCCGACCGATCCGGGGTACGCCGACACCCTGGTCGGTCACGCCCGGCAGCTCTACACCTTCGCCGACACCGTGCGCAAGGCGTACCACGAGTGCATCACCGATGCGACCAGCTTCTACCGGTCATGGAGCGGATACCAGGACGAACTGGTCTGGGGCGCCATCTGGCTGCACCGAGCCACCGGCGAGGCGTCCTACCTGGCCAAGGCGGAAGCCGAGTACGACAACCTGGGCACCGAGCCGCAGACCGACACCCGGGCCTACAAGTGGACCCTCGCCTGGGACAACAAGCAGTTCGGCGCGTACGTGCTGCTGGCCAACCTGACCGGCAAGCAGAAGTACGTCGACGACGCCAACCGCTGGCTGGACTACTGGACCGTCGGCGTCAACGGCGAGAAGGTGCGTACCTCACCGGGCGGGATGGCGGTGCTCGACACCTGGGGCGCGCTGCGCTACGCCGCCAACACCGCCTTCGCCGCGCTGGTCTACAGCGACAACATCACCGACCCGACCCGCCGGACCCGCTACCACGACTTCGCCGTCCGGCAGATCGACTACGCGCTCGGCGACAACCCGCGCAACTCCAGCTACGTCATCGGGTTCGGGGCGAACCCGCCGCGTAACCCGCACCACCGCACCGCGCACGGCTCCTGGTGGGACAGCATGCAGGTGCCCGAGGAGACCCGGCACGTGCTGTACGGGGCGTTGGTGGGCGGTCCGTCCGCGCCGGACGACGCCTACACCGACCGCCGCGACGACTACGTGATGAACGAAGTCGCCACCGACTACAACGCCGGCTTCACCTCCGCGCTGGTCCGGCTGCATCAGGAGTACGGCGGCACACCGCTGCCCGACTTCCCGCAGCCGGAGACGCCGGACATCGACGAGATCTCCATCGAGACGACGGTCATGCAGAACGAGACCCGGTCGACCGGGGTCAAGGTGATGATCTACAACAAGTCGGCGTTTCCCGCCCGGGCGCTGACCGGTGCGACATTCCGGTACTACTTCGTCCGGGACGGTGCCGGTGCGCTGGAGGTGAGCAGCCCGTACAGCCAGGGATGTCCGAAACCCACCGAGGCCCGGCAGCATTCGGGTGACCTGTGGTACGTCGAGGTCGACTGCTTTGGGCACACCATCGCGCCGGCCGGTCAGTCGGCGCACCGGATGGAGGTGCAGCTGAAGATCGGGGTGGCCGAGGGCGGCACCTGGGACCCGGCGAACGATCCGTCCTACCAGGCGGCCGCCGGGCCGAACCGGGCGGTCCCGCTCTACGAGGCGGGCACGCTGATCTGGGGACAGGAGCCGGACGGTCCGACCCCGTCGCCGTCCGTCTCGCCGACCCCGTCGCCGTCCGTCTCGCCCTCGGTCTCGCCGACCCCGACTCCGACCCCGACCGGGTCGCCGTCGCCAACTCCGACCGGCGGCCCGCCGGTGCTCGGCTGCCGAATCGACTACACCACCAACGACTGGTCGACCGGGTTCACCGGATCGGTGACGATCACCAACACCGGTGCGTCGACGATCGACGGGTGGACGCTGCGGTTCGCGTTCCCGGGCAGCCAGCAGGTGACCCAGGGCTGGTCGGCCAGCTGGTCGCAGAGCGGCAACCAGGTCAGTGCCGGTAACGCGGCCTGGAACGGCAGCCTGGCACCCGGCGCGAGCACCAGCATCGGCTTCAACGGCACCCACTCCGGCAGTAACCCCCGGCCGACCTCGTTCACGGTCAACGGCCTGGCCTGTACGGCCGGTTGATCTCGATTGGTCGACCCACAGTGACCGGCCCGGCCCTGGCCGGGCCGGTCACCGTGATCGGGCCGGTGACGGCCGACCGAGGCCGTACGATAAGACCGATATGTCGTCCAGTTCGTCTTCCGGTGCCGACCGGTCGGCCCGTTTCCCGGTGCGGTCGTGACGGCGACCGGCGACCCGCGCGGCCTGCTCCGTGGCGAGCAGGCACCGCGGCGCGCCACCTTCCTGGAGCTGTACTTCGACCTGGCCTTCGTCGTCGCACTCGCCCTGCTGTCGGAGACCCTGGCACGGCGGCTGAGCCCGCTGGGCGTCGTCGAGGCGGCGATCCTGCTGCTCGCCGTCTGGTGGGTGTGGGTGGTGACCACCCTGGTCACCGATCTCTACAACCCGCAGAGTCGGGCCATCAGGGTGGTCACGGTCGGGATCATGTTCGGTGTGCTGCTGATGACGGCAGCGCTCCCGGCCGCCTTCACTGACCGCGCGGCCATTTTCGTCGGCGCGTACGTCGCCATCCACCTGGGCCGCGGCCTGTTCTTCTTCGTCGCGCTGCACGACCAGATGGCCCGGCAGCGCGCCGTGCGGATCTGGGGCTGGTTCGCCGCCTCGGCGGTTCCCTGGCTGGCCGGTGTGCTGGTCGACGAGACCGCCCGGGTGGCACTGTGGAGTGTCGGGCTGGCCATCGACTACACGGTCTTCGCCCTCGGCTACCCCGTCCCCCGTCGGGGGCGGATCCCGGCTACCCAGTTCAACCCGACCGCCGAGCACCTGGCCGAGCGGTATCACCAGTTCTTCATCATCGCCCTGGGCGACATCATCCTGGTGGCCGGGCTGGCGTCCAGCCGCACCGAGGTCACCGCAGGCAGCGCCGCCGGATTCGTCGTGGCCTTCGCCAGCGCGACCATCCTGTTCCGGCTCTACGTGCACTGCGCCGGGGCGCGGCTGACCGAGGCGATCGAGGCCGCCCGCAATCCGGGGCGGTTCACCCGTTCCGCGCCGTACACCCATCTGCTGATTATCGCCGGCGTGGTGGCCACCGCGACCAGCGCGAAGTTCATCATCGAACACCCGACCGACCCGGTGCCGGTCAACTGGCTGACCATCATGATCGGTGGACCGATCATCTTCCTGCTGGGCCGCAGCAGACTCGAGTACGAGGTGTTCGGCCGGGTCGCCTGGCCGCTGCTGGCGGGCGTGCTCCTGCTGGCGTTGACCGTACCGGCGCTGCTGGCCGGACCGGCCCTGCTGGTCGCGATCTGCGCGAACCTGGTGCTGTCGGTGATCATCCTGTTCGACCTGGCGTTGCATGGCCGGCGCAACCCGGTGCCGCCCGCTCCGCCGCTGTGACCACCGGCGCCTTCGCCGCGGGTGACGGCCGCCCAGCCGGGGGTGCCGCACCGGCGGGTCGCTGGCCCCGGCCGGCCCGCATGGTCCGGCCGGGGCGCCGAGCGACCAGGGTCAGGTGTTGTTGGCCAGCGCCACCAACCGGGCGCGGGTGCCGTTCCAGTGGTTGCGGTCGACCGCGCCGGAGACGCCAGGGACGCTGCCGCTGGCCGTGTACTGCCAGAACGACCAGTACGGTGCGCCGGCCGGCAGGGTGCCAGGGCTGCTCGCCCATCGGGCCAGCCACAACGGGTGGTTGCTCCACGGTCCGGTCCAGTTGCCGGTGCAACTGCTCCACCAACTGGTGGTGGTGTAGATGACGGCGTACCGCCCGGTGCGCGACCGGTAGGTGTTCAGGAAGCTGCTGATCCAGTTCCGCATCGCCGACTGGCTCAGCCCGTAGCACATCGCGCCGTACGGGTTGTGCTCGATGTCCAGCGCAGCCGGCAGGGTTCGGCTGTCCGCCGACCAGGCGCCGCCGTTGCTGGCCAGGTAGTTGGCCTGGACCGAACCGGAGGACCGGTCCGGCAGCGCGAAGTGGTACGCCCCCCGGATCACCCCGGCGTTGTACGCGGCGACGTAGTTGATGTTGAACCGGGGATCCTTGTAGCTGGTGCCCTCGGTGGCCTTGATGTAGGCGAACTGGATGCCGCTGTTGCGCACGCTGGTCCAGTTGATCGAGCCCTGCCAGTGCGAGACGTCGATGCCCGGGGTGGTGGCCGCCTGCGCCGGTGCCGTGATGCCGGTTACCAGCGCGGCGGTGGTCAGGATCAGCGTCAGGCCGGTGGCCAGCAGCCGGCGGCCGGTGGCGTTGCCGGTACGGGTGGGCGGGTGCACGCTGACGGTCGTTGCCATCGTCTGTTCCTCCTCGCGGGTCGGTCCGGCGGTCAGCCGGCGCAGTAGACGAGACGGTTCGGGCTGCCCGCCCCGGGGTTGGTGACGACGCCGGTGGTGGCGTTGCGGATCAGGTAGTTACCGACCTGCGCCGCACTCCACGACGGGTTCCTGGCTGCGACCAGCGCCGCACAGCCGGTGACGTGCGCGGTCGCCATCGAGCTGCCGCTGAGCACCCGGACCGCGGAGTTGTCGGTGTGCCAGGTCGAGGTGATGCTCGCCCCGGGTGCGAACAGGTCGAGGCAGGAGCCGTAGCTCGCCGAACTCATTCTGGCGTCGGTGATCGTCGTACCGGCGACGGTCAGCGCCTCCGGCACCCGGGCCGGTGAGGTGTTGCACGCGCTGGTGTTGGAGCCGCCGGCGGCCACCGCGTAGGTGACGCCGGACCGGATCGAGTTGACGACCGCGGCGTCCAGCGTGCTGCTGGCACCGCCGCCGAGCGACATGTTCGCGACGGCGGGCTTGATCGCGTTGGCGGTCACCCAGTCGATTCCGGCGATCACCCCGGAGATCGACCCCGAGCCGCTGCAGCTGAGTACCCGTACCGGCACCAGCTGGACCGCCTTCGCGACGCCGTACGCCCTGCCGCCGATCGTTCCCGCGACGTGCGTGCCGTGGCCGTTGCAGTCGTCGGCCGGGCCACCGTCGATCACGTCGAAACCAGGGCTGACCCGGCCGGAGAAGTCGCTGTGCGTCCGGTGGATCCCGGTGTCGATGACGTACGCGTGGACGTTGGGCGCGGTGGTGGGGTAGGCGTAGCGGTTGTCCAGCGGAAGGTTGCGCTGGTCGATCCGGTCCAGTCCCCAGGACGGCGGGTTCAGCTGGACGCCGGCGGTCAACGGCGCGACGGTGTGGTCCTGCTCGACGTAGGCGACGGCCGGGTGGGCAGCCAGCCGGCGGGCGGCGGTGGCGCTCATCCGGGCGGTGAAGCCCTCGACGGCGGTGTCGAACACATACTGCACGGCGGCGCCGTACCGGTCGGCGAGCCGCCGGGTCGTCGACGCGGTGGCCGCGTCGTCGTCCAGCACCACGATGTAGCTGTCCGGGATGGCGGTGGCGCCACCGGCCCGCCGGATCTCGCCGAGTGGTCCGGCGGCCTGGGCCGCTGCCGGCCAACTGACCAGCGCCAGCAGCGCGGTCAGCCCGGCGGTGAGAGTTTTCCGGGTTGCGGAAATGGTCACAGGACGTCCCCTTCGACAGGTCTGACCCGCCCCACCCGCGTCGACGGCGGGCGGGCCGAGCTTCACCCCCTACTCTCTTGCTAGGAGTAGTTGTCTAGATACCCATCATCATGGATATCTAGTTGACGTTATGGTGCTGCCCTGGGGAGCGGTGCGACCGGCGATGGCCGGCGGTTGTCGGACTGCGGCGCGTCCTCACCGCCCGCCGGCCCGGCTGCTGTTCACTGTGTAGCGACGCATCGGGGCGAGGAGGACGGGCATGGCCGATCAGGACGGCGCCGCTGCGGACGATATCGGCTCGGGCGACGCCGGACGCGGCGGCGACGCCACGGCGCGGGCCCGACGCGGCGTGCGTGACTGGGTCCGCGCCGCCGCACGTCGTTCCGGGGCACGACTGAGCGACGCCACCCCGTACGGCATCCTCGCCTTTCTCACCGCCTCGGCGCTGGCGCCGATCGCCGCCGGGATCGGCTCCGGCGGGCTGCTCGCCGCAGCCGTCGAACAACTCGGCCAGATCGGCGGCGGCTACCTGTCCGACGCACTGGTCGACACCGCCGACCGGATGCGCGGCCGGCGGGCCACCGAGGCGCAGTGGCGCGACGCGCTGGCCGAGGAACTCCTGGCCCGACTCGCCGACGAAGGGGAACAGTCCCACGCGATCCGCGCCGAACTCGGTGAGCTGCTGCGGGGCATCGACGCGGTCGAGGTGGCGCTGGCCGCCGCGGCCGAGACCGACGCGCAGCTGCGCGACGACCTCGCCGCCACGTTCCAGGCCCTCGGCCACGACGTCGGCGCGCTGCGGTGGATGCTGACCGACGTCCACCGGGTGCTCGGCGAGGTCCGCCGTGAGCTGGCGAAACGCAGCCATGAGCAGCGCGTCGAGATGGATCAGGTACGCCGGCAACTGCTCACCATCACCCAGCTGAGCAGCCGGGTGCGGGTGGCTGCCGAACCGCAGGTCGAACCGGACCGGCCAGACCCCGGCCCGGACGCGACCGACGACCCGGTGTGCCCGTTCCCCGGTCTGGCCGCCTTCGAGCCCGAGGACGCGCCCTGGTTCCACGGCCGCCAGGAGCAGACCGCGCAGGTGCTCAGCCGCCTCGCCGAGCAGGCGGTGGGTGGTCCACCGCTGATCGTCACCGGAGTGTCCGGGGTCGGCAAGTCGTCGGTACTGCGCGCCGGGGTGCTACCGGCGATCGCCGCCGGTGCGCTCGGCCCGGCGGGCCGGTGGCCGTGGCTGCTGATGACCCCGGGTGCCCGGCCGTTGGACGAGCTGGTCGACCGTACGCTCGTCGCCGCCGGCGCGGACGCCGCGGACCTGCCTTCGTCGCGGATGCACGCGGCACCGGAGCTGTTCGGTGCGCTCGCCGCCCGGGCCGCGCCCGCCGACGGTCGGCTGGTGATCGTGGTGGACCAGTTCGAGGAGCTGTTCACCGAGTGCGCCGACCCGGCCCACCGGCTGGCCTTCGTAACCGCGCTGTCCGCCGCCGCGCCGGCCGTCGTGGTGATCGCGGTCCGCGCCGACTTCTACGCCGACTGCGCCGAACTGCCGCCGCTGGCCCACGCGCTGGCCGCCGGGCATCTGGTCCTCGGCCGGATGGACGCCGACCAGTTGCGTCGCGCGGTGACCAAACCGGCGGCGCGGGCCGGCCTGGAGATCGAACCTGGGCTGGTCGAACTGCTGCTCACCGACCTGAACGCGACGTCACCGGCCGGCTATGACCCGGGAGCGCTGCCGCTGCTCGGTCACGCGCTGCGAGCGACCTGGCAACGGCGCGACGGACGGCGGCTGACCGTGGCCGGCTACCGGGCCACCGGCGGGATCCGGCGCGCCGTCGCCGAGTCGGCCGAGCGGATCCACCTCGACCTGGATCCCGCCGGCCGCGCCGCGCTGCGGACCGCGATGCTGCGTCTGGTCACCGTCACCGACACCGGGGCGGTGGCCCGCTGTCGGGGCGCCAGCCGGCTGTTCGACGCCGACCTGCTGTCCCGGCTGGTTCGGGCCCGGCTGGTCACCGTCGCCGCCGACACCGTCGAGATCAGCCACGAGGCGCTGCTGACCAACTGGCCGCGCCTGGACAGTTGGCTCGTCGAGGCACGGGACGAACTGATCCGGCGGCAGCGGCTGACCGTCGCCGCCGAGGACTGGCGGACCGCCGGCCGCGACCCCGACCTGCTGTTGCGCGGTACCCGGCTGGCGCTGGTGCGGGACCAGATCGACCGCAACGACCTGTCCGCGACGGAGGTCGACTTCCTGTCCGCGAGCGTGGCCGCCGCCGAGGCGGCCGAACTGGCCCGGCTGCGCGGCGTACGGCGGCTGCGCCGGCTGACCGTGGGTCTCGCGGCGGCGCTGCTGCTCGCCGTCGCCGGCGGGCTGGTCGCGGTGAACCGGCAGGCCGCCGCCGAGGACCAACGCCGGCAGGCGACTTCCCGACAGCTGGCCGCCGAGTCGCAGATCGCCGCGGCCGCCGACGACGACCTGCTCGCCGTCGGCAGGGCGCTGGACGCCTGGGACCAGGCACCCACCGTCGAGGCGTACGGTGCGCTGCTGTCGGCGCAGGCAGCGGTGACGATCGGGCCGCTGGGCACCGAGCCCGGCGGGCTGTCCACTGCGGTCAGCCCGGACGGCACGGTGGTGGCCGTCGGGCACCAGGACGGTCTGGTCCGGCTCTGGGACGTCGCCACCCTGCGCCAGCGCGACGTCGAGCTGCGACACGCCACCGACACCGGTGTGGTGTCCCTGGCCTTTTCCCCGGACGGCCGGTTCCTTGCCTCCGGCTCGTTCAGTAGGGACGGAGTCCGGATCTGGGACGTGTCGACTGGTCAGCTGCGGCACATCTTGCCGGCGGTCGGCGCGCTCGGCTGGCTGCCCACCGGCGCCACGGTCGTCACCGGACGACTCGGCGCCGACCTGTCACCCGAGCTGCAGATCGGCGGCTGGTCGGCGACCACCGGCGAACTGCAGTGGTCGCTGCCCACCGGGATGCTCGGCTATGACCTGACCGTCAACGCCGACGGTACGCTGCTGGCACTCGCCAACCCCACCGACGGTGACGTCCAGGTCTGGCGGCTGACCGACCGGATCCTGATCCGGAGCCTGCCCGCCGCCCAACAGGTGATGTTCGGCCCGGACGACGTACTGGTGACCAGCGGACCCGACGGGGCGTTGGACAGCTGGTCGGTGTCGTCCGGCGAGCGTACCGCTCTGCCGGCCGGGCCGTTCCGCGCCGCGGTGCCGCTCGCCGTCACCCCGGACGGCTCGCTGCTGACCACCGGTGGGTGGCGCACCGGTCGGATCGACAGTTGGGCGTTGAGTACGGGGGTGGTCTCCTCGGCCTTCACCGGCTACCTGGGCCGGGTCGTCGCCGACGTGGCGGTGTCCGCCGACGGCCGGATCGTCGCCGTCACCGGACCGGACGCCCCGACCATGCTGTTCCGGCGCACCGGGGTGCTGCTGCGGCACCCGCAGTCGGTCCAGTTCGTCGCGGTCGACCCGGCGGCGGACCGGGTCGTCACCGCCGCCGGCGACGACGCGGTGCGGATCTGGGAGCTGGGCACCCGCGCGGTACGGGCCACGGTCCGTGCGTCGGACACCGTCACCGGTGTCGCGGTCGCCGGTGACGGCACCTTCGCCGTCAGCACCGCCGGCAGCGGTGTGCTGCGCTACACCGTTGCCGGTGAGCCGGTCGGGCACGACACCGCCGCCGGGCGGGACGGCTGGACGACCAGGCACCCGGCGTACTCGCCGGACGGCCGGATGCTCGCCGTCGCCGTGCTCGACCCGGCCGGCGAGGACGACGGGGTGCTGGTCTGGCGGCTCGACCGGGACGCCGAACCGACCTTCCTGCCGACCGGCGGCGCGGTGAGCGCGCTGGAGTTCGGCGCCGACGGGAGCACGCTGTTGGCGACCGCCAACCAGGGTGTGGTGAGCAGCGACGAGGCGGTGACGCGGGCCGAGCTGAGATCGTGGCACACCGCCGACCTGTCCGGTAGGGACCGGGCGGTCATCCCGGACCTTCAACTCACCGGCGTCGCGGTCAGCCCGGACGGGGATCTGGTCGCGGTGGCCCGCAGCAACGGTCAGGTCGAGCTGCGGACCGTCGCCGGACTCGACCTGGTCGGCACAGTGGACACGCCCACCACCCGGCTGTCCGCGGTGGCCTTCAGTCCGGACGGCGAACGGCTGGTCACCACCGCCGTCAGCGACGACCTGGTCCGGGTTTGGCAGGTCGACAGCGGCGAGTTGACGGCGGTGCTCGTCGGGCACGTCGACAACGTCAACGCGATCACGTTCACCCGCGACGGGCTGCTGGTCAGCGGTTCGACCGACACCTCCGCCCAGGTGTGGGACCTCGACCCGGACCGGGTGGCGGCCCGGCTCTGCGAGGTGGCGACGCCAGCAGCCCTCGCGGTCGGCGACGAGCCGCCGCGTCGGTGCCGCTGACAGGGTACGGCCAGGCCGTCGGTCAGCTCGACCGGACGGACAGCCGGGCCGGTCAGCTCGGCCGGGCGGCACAGCCGGTCAGCTCGACCGGACCTCGCCGTGCTCGACGCACCGCGCCGACCAGCCGGCCGGCAGCACCTGCACCTTCATCCGCCGCCGGCACCGGGCGCAGAAACGGGGCGGCTCCCAGGCCCGCGCCGCCGCGCAGCCGTCGTGGTCGCCGACGCTGGTCCCGGCACCGCACCGGTCGCACCAGGTCGCTTCCACACCCGGCCCCTCAGATCGTCGCCGACAGCGCTTTGACCGGCATCTTCAGGTCGTCCAGCAGCGCCAGGTCCTCCGTCGCCGGGCGGCCCAGGGTGGTCAGGTAGTTGCCGACGATCACCGCGTTGATGCCGCCGAGCAGCCCGTCCCGGGTGCCCAGATCGCCGAGAGTGATCTCCCGGCCGCCGGCGTACCGCAGAATTGTTCGTGGCATCGCCAGCCGGAAGCCGGCGATGGCGCGCAACGCGTCCCGGGCCTCGACCACCGGACGGTCACCCAGCGGCGTGCCGGGCCGTGGGTTGAGGAAGTTCAGCGGCACCTCGTGCGGGTCGAGGGCGGCCAGCTGCGCGGCGAACTCGGCCCGCTGCTCGACCGTCTCACCCAGGCCGAGGATGCCGCCGCAGCACACCTCCATGCCGGAATCGCGCACCATCCGCAGCGTCTCCCACCGCTCCTCGAAGCTGTGCGTGGTCACCACGTTCGGGAAGTAGGAGCGGCAGGTTTCCAGGTTGTGGTTGTACCGGTGCACCCCCATGTCGACCAGTTCGTCGACCTGCTGCTGGGTCAGCATCCCGAGCGACGCCGCGACCTGGATGTCCACCTCGGCCCGGATCGCGGCGACACCCTCGCGCATCTGCCGCATCATCCGGGCGTCCGGTCCCCGCACCGCCGCCACGATGCAGAACTCGGTGGCCCCGGTCGCCGCCGTCTGCTTCGCCGCCTCGACCAGTGACGGGATGTCCAGCCATACCGCCCGTACCGGCGAGGCGAACAGGCCGGACTGGGAGCAGAAGTGGCAGTCCTCCGGACAGCCGCCGGTCTTGAGCGAGACGATCCCCTCCACCTCGACCTCCGGCCCGCACCAGCGCATCCGCACCTCGTGGGCGAGCTGCAGCGCGGCCGGGACCTGCTCGTCGGGCAGCCGTAGCACGGCGAGGACTTCGGCCTCGTCCAGGCCGACGCCACGCTCCAGGACTTGGGCGCGGGCTAGGTCGAGGATGTCGGACATGGTCGTACCCTACAAGGCGGCGCGAACGACGAGGGGGACCCGTGGCGGACTGGTTGGACGGCCTGCGGCGGCGGGCCGAGCTGCGGGCCAAGGCCGGGCTGGCCCGCGAGCTGCGTCCCCGTACCGCCGACGACCCGCTGACCGACCTGGCCGGCAACGACTACCTCGGGCTGGCCACTCACGCCGAGGTGGTCGCGGCGGCGGCGGACGCCCTGCACCGGTACGGCCTCGGCGCGACCGGCTCGCGGCTGGTCCGTGGCTCCACCGACGCGCACGCCGCCTTGGAGACCGACCTGGCCGACTGGCTCGGCGCCGATCGGGCGCTCGTCTTCTCCTCCGGCTACCTGGCCAATCTCGGCGCGGTCCGGGCGCTGGTCCGGCCCCGTACCCTGCTGGTCTGCGACGCGCACAACCACGCCTCGCTGATCGACGGCGGCCGGCTCGCCGGCGCGCAGACCGAGGTCGTCGCACACGCCGACCCAGCCGCCGTGGACGCGGTGCTGACCGCCCACCCCGAGCGGCCCGCGGTGGTCGTCACCGAGTCGGTCTTCTCCGTCGACGGTGACCCGGCACCGCTTGCCGCGCTGCACGCGGTCGTCCGCCGGCACGGTGCGCTGCTGCTGGTCGACGACGCGCACGGGCTCGGTGTCATCGGGCCGGCAGGTGCCGGCGGTGTCGCCGCCGCCGGGCTCGCCGGCCAACCCGACGTTGTGGTCACCGCCACTTTGTCCAAGGCGCTCGGCGGTGCCGGGGGAGTGCTGGCCGGCCCGCAGCCGCTGATCCGGCACGTGGTCGACACCGGGCGTACCTTCATCTTCGACACCGCGCTCGCCCCGGCGGTCGCCGCCGGGACGCACGCCGCGCTGACCCTGGCCCGCGACGGGTCGCGGCTGCGGGCCGAGCTGACCGACCGGGTCGCCGCCGCCGTGCGCCGGTTCACCGGTGCCGGTCTCGACGTCGGCGGGCCACCGGCCGGCGGGGTGGTGTCGATCGGCGCGCCCGGCCCGGAGACCGCGCTCGCCTGGGCCCGGGACTGCCGGGACCGGGGGGTCGCGGTCGGCTGCTTCCGGCCACCGTCCACCCCGGACCAGCGGGCCCGGCTGCGGGTCACCGTCAACGCCGGGATCCCCCGGGCCGACTTCGACCGGGCGCTCGACGTGATCGTGGAGTGCGCGCCGTGACCGGCTGGCACGGTGCGGTGGTCGTCACCGGCACCGACACCGGCGTCGGTAAGACCGTGGTGACCGCGGCGATCGCCGCCGCCGCCCAGGCCGCCGGCCTGCGGGTGGCGATGGTCAAACCAGGCCAGACCGGCACAGCGACCGGCGAGCCGTCGGACGCCGACGTGGTGACCCGGCTGGCCGACCCGGCCACCGTACGCACCATCGCCAGCTACCCTGAGCCGCTGGCGCCGCTGGCCGCCGCCCGGGTCGCCGCGGCCGAGCCGCTGGAGCTGTACGCGGCCGTCGACGCGGTACGCGATGAGGCCGACATGCACGACCTGGTGCTCGTCGAAGGGGCCGGCGGGCTGCTGGTGCCGATGGGGCTGCGACCCTCCGGCGAGCCATGGACCATCGCCGACCTGGCGGTCTCGCTCGGCGCGCCGGCGGTGGTGGTGTCCCGGGCCGGGCTCGGCACCCTCAACCACACCGCGTTGACCCTGGAGGCGCTGGACCGCCGGGCGGTCCCCGCCGGCGTGGTGCTCGGCGCCTGGCCGGCCGAGCCCGACCTGGTGCACTGGGCGAACCTGAGCGAACTGGTGCCGACCATGGTCGGCGCGGTGCCCGACGGTGCCGGCACCCTCGAACCGGGGGTGTTCCGCCGCTCCGCGCCCGGCTGGCTGACCCCGGCGCTGTACGGCGTACTGGACGACTGGCGGGCGTGGGCGGACGAGACCAGTTGACCACCCGACCTCGGCGCAGGGTCAGCGTCAGCCGGCCGGGGCGGTGTCCGGTGGCGGCCGCCGGATCACCAGCGCGTCCGGCATCCGGAACGACAGGTTGTCCGGTGACCACGGCGCCCGGACCACCTCGGCGCCGGTGAGCAGCGGCACCGCCTGCTCGACCACCACCGCCGTCTCCATCCTGGCCAGCTGCGCCCCCACGCAACGGTGCGCCCCCGCGCCGAAGGCCAGATGTCGGCGGGAACCCGGCTGGCCGGGGACGAACTGGTCGGTCCGCGCCACCACCGCCGGGTCCCGGCCGGCCGCCGCCAGCCAGAGCACGACGCTCGACCCGGCGGGCACCGGCACGCCCGCCACCGTCGTGTTGAGCGCGGCCCGCCGCCGCCAGGTGACGATCGGCGGCACCAGGCGCAGCCCTTCCTCGACCACATCGTCGACGCCGACCGAGCCGTCGGCGAGCCCGGCGAGCACCGCCGGCTCGCCGGCCAGCCGGTGCAGCAGCAGCGTCAGAAACTGCGAGGTGGTCTCCTGCCCGGCGACCAGCAGAAAGAACAGCGCCCCGACCACCGAGTCGGCCGGCTGACCGGCGTCGCGCAGCGACTTGGCCAGCCCGCCGCCGGTCACCGCGAAGTCGCGCAGCACGGTGTGGAACCGGCCCACCGTGTGGGCCAGCTCGTGCTGCCGGTCGGCGTCCACCGGGGCCCAGAACAGCTCCAGCGCGGCGCGGGCGAACCGTTTCACCGTGTCGGTCGCGGCCGGCGGCAGCTGCACCAGCCGGGCCAGCACCAGCAGTGGCAGGTCGGCGGCCAGCCCGGCGTACAGGTCGACTCGGCCGCCAGCGGCCAGGTTGGCGGCCAGCCCGGCCACCCGCTCGCGGACCAGCCCGGCCAGCCAGTCCCGTTGGGCGGCGACCCGGGTCGGGTGCAGCGCCTCGGCGACCACCGCCCGGATCGCCGGATGGCTCGCGGTGCCGTTGTTCGCCAGCGTCGGCGGCAGCCGGAAGCCGTACGAGGCCAGCACCCGCAGCGCGGCCACCGGCACCGGGGTGACCGCGTCCAGGGCGTTGTCCGGCCGGAAGGTCGCCGGATCGGCGAGCACCTGACGGACCAGGGCGTGCCGGGTCACCAGCAGATGCGGGGCACCGGTGTGGTCGGCGACCCGGACCACCGGCGGCCACCGGTCGTCGACCCTCTCCCAGTTGCGGAACAGCACCCGGTCACGCTAGCGCCCGCCCTGGCCGGCGTACCGGCGGGCGCAGCTGCCAGACCCGGGTACGCCGTACCCGTACGCTTTCCAAGGCCGGCGGCACCGGCACCTGGTAGTCGGCCAGCTCATTGAACCGCTCCCGGGGCAGGTACGCCCGGTCCGGGTCACCGACCAGCACCCGGGCTCCGTCGGCGGCGGCGGCCAGCAGGAAGCGCAGCACCCGCGCGGCCATCGCCTCGCTGTAGAACACGTCACCGGCCAGCACCACCTGCGCATCACCGTGATCGCCGTCGAGCAGGTCGGCGACGGTGACGTCCAGCCGTACCCGGTTCGCGGCGGCGTTGAGTCCGGCGGCGGCGCCGGCCACCGGGTCCACGTCGACCGCGCGTACCGTCGCCGCTGCGGCCCTGGCCGCCGCGATCGCGACCAGCCCCGAGCCGCTGGCCAGATCCAGTACCCGCAGGCCGGCGACGGTCTGCGGATGGTCCAGCAGGAACCGGGCCAACGCCTGACCGCCGGCCCAGGGGAACGCCCAGAACGGCGGTGGTTGTTCGCTGCGGAACTCACCTTCGGTCAGTTCCCACAGGCCGATCGGCTCGGCCGCCTGGTAGAGCCGCAGTTCCGGCACGTGGGCCACCGGGGCGAGCCGGGCATGGGCGCGGACGAAGGTCGACAGCTCGGCGCTGGACAGATCAGTGGTCACCATCCGGATTGTGCCCGGCCGGTCCGGCGAGCGCCGGTCGCGGCCAGCGGTTACCGGTTCACCACAGGTGGTGAATTAACCCGTTTCAGTTTGCACTGGGTGAGAAGAACGGACCCTGTCCGGTCCACCGGTACGGCCGTACCGTGGCCAGTGGACACGGTACGGATGCCGGGTGGCAACCCGGAGAAGGTGGTGAGCTGGGTGGGGCGAATCGCGGCCCGGGTCGGGGTCGGGCTGGCCGCAGTGGCCGGACTGGTGCTGACCGCGGCGACACCGGCGTTCGCCCAGGGTGGCTACCGGGCGCAGGTCACCGAGTTGCCGGACGAGGCGGTCGCGGGTGCCGGGCCGGTCGAGATGACCGTTGTGGTCAGCCGGAACCTCGGCGGTGAGTGCGAGAAGGTCCGCTGGTCGTTGGTGCTGCGCTCGGACGGGGTCGGCCTCGACGAGATCCGGGCGGCCCGGGTCGAGCAGGGCGCGGCGTTCGCGGTCGACGTGCAGACCGACGGTGACGACGCGCGGCTGACCGACGTGCAGCTTGATCCCGGCATCCTCTGCGCCGACCGTACGGTCACCGCGCAGTACCAGTTCAGCTTCGCCGACGACGCCGAGGGCAAGGTGACCTTCACCGTCGAGGCGTACGACGAGAACACGCAGCTGCTGACCGACACTGCGGCGACGCTGCCGGTGGTCGGCGAGCCCGGTGGCTCGGATCCCGAGCCGCCTGAGTCGGCCGAGGAGCCGGTGGACAGCCAGCCCGGGGCTGCGGTGCCGGACGGCGACGCACCGGCCGGGTCCGGTGGTGGTGGCCCGCAGCCGGTGGACGCGATCCCGGCCGGTGACGCCTCCGGTATCCCGGTCGCCTGGTTCGTCGCCGGTGGCGCGATGGTCTTCGTCGGCTTCGGCCTGCTGCTGCGGGTCCGGGCCCGACTGATGCGCGGCCTCGCCGACCCCGACGACGCGGTGCCGGCCGGCGCCGGTGCCGGTGCATCACCGTTCGGCACTTGGAGCCCGTCGAGCCGGGCCGGCCGGACCGGTCGCTTCGGCTCAGGCCGGCAGGCCGACCCGGGTGGCCGCCGCCGACCAGGCTTTGGCGCCGGCCGCCGTGGGCAGATACGTCCGTAGCCGACGACCACGCCGGATCACCGCCCGCAGCTCGGCGAGCCCACCCCGGACGGTGCCGGCGGCGCGGGCCTGCACCACGACGTTGCCGAGCGCGGTCGCCTCGACCGGACCGGCGACCACCGGCAGCCCGCAGGCGTCTGCGGTGAGCTGGCAGAGCAGTTCGTTGCGGGCCCCGCCGCCGACCAGATGCACCACGGTCACCTCGCGGTCGGCGAGTTCGGCCGCCTGACGTACCGCCGACCGGTGGGCGAGGGCGAGGCTGTCGACGACGCAGCGGACCACGGCGGCGGGCGAGTCCGGCACCGGCTGACCGCTGCCCACGCATGCCCGGGCCAGCCGGGCCGGCATGTCACCGGGGGGCAGGAACACCGGGTCGTCCGGGTCGACCACCGCGGCGAGCGGCGGCTGCCGGGCGGCCTGTGTGAGTACCGCCGCCAGCTCCACCGGCCGGCCCCGCTCCCGCCAGTGCCGTAGGCATTCCTGCAGCAGCCAGAGACCCATCACGTTACGCAGATACCGTACGGTGCCGTCGACGCCGGCCTCGTTGCTGAAGTTCGCCGCCCGGCTGGCCGTCGACAGCACCGGTGCGGCCAGTTCGAGCCCGACCAGCGACCAGGTGCCGCACGAGATGAACGCGAACGATCCGTCCACTGCCGGTACGGCGACCACCGCCGACGCGGTGTCGTGCGAGCCGACCGTGGTCACCGGCACCGGCCGGTCGGCGCCGATCGCGGACCGTACCTGACGACGCAGTTCGCCGGCCGGCTCACCCGGCCGGCGTAGCGGGCCGAAGAGCCGCTGCGGGATGCCGGCGTCGGCGATCACGTCCGTCGCCCAGCGGTGGGTGTGCACGTCGAGCAGCTGGGTGGTGGAGGCGTTGGTGACCTCGGTGCCGGCCTGCCCGGTCAGCCAGTAGACCAGCAGGTCGGGGATCATCAGCAGCCGGTCGGCGGCCGCCAGGGTCGGCGTGTCGGCGGCCGCGACCAGCTGGAACAGCGTGTTGAACGGCAGTTGCTGCACGCCGGTGGCCCGGTAGAGCCGGTCGGCGCCGAGCCGGGCGACCACCCGGTCGGCGACCCCGTCGGTGCGCCGGTCGCGGTAGTGCACCGGGTTGGCGAGCAGCGCACCCCCGCTGTCCAACAGCCCGTAGTCGACCGCCCACGAGTCGACGCCGATGCTGGTCAGGTCGGCCCGGCGGGCCAGCGCCGCCCGTAACCCGGTCAGCGTCTGCGAGTACAGCCGCAGCACGTCCCAGTGCAGGGTGTCGGCCACCTGCACCGCGTCGTTGTCGAACCGGTGCACCTCGGTCAGCGTGACACCGTCCGGGTCGACCTCGCCGAGCATCACCCGGCCGCTGGCCGCGCCGAGATCGACAGCGGCCACCGCGGCCCGGTCGGTGGTCACCGGAGGAAGGCCGCGGGTACGCCGGCGTCGACCGGCAGGTGGGTGCCGGTGGTGTGGGAGAGCTCGTCGGTGGCCAGTACGAAGACGGCGTTCGCCACGTGCTCGGGCAGCACCTCACGCTTCAGCAAGGTCCGGCGGGCGTAGAACGCGCCCAGCTCCGCCTCGGGTACGCCGTACACGGCGGCCCGCTGAGCACCCCAGCCGGCGGCGAAGATCCCCGAGCCGCGGACCACACCGTCCGGGTTGACACCGTTCACCCGGATGCCGTGTGCGCCCAGTTCGGCGGCGAGCAGCCGCACCTGATGCGCCTGATCCGCCTTTGCCGCACCGTACGCGACGTTCTCCGGCCCGGCGAACACCGAGTTCTTGCTGACCACGTAAATGATGTCGCCGCCGAAACCCTGGTCGACCATGATCCGGGCGGCGGCCCGGGACACCAGAAACGACCCGCGAGCCATCACCCGGTGCTGCCGGTCCCAGTCGTCATCGGTGGTCTCCAGCAGCGGCCGGGACAGCGACAACCCGGCGTTGTTGACGACCAGGTCAACCCCGCCGAAGACCAGCGCGGCACGGGCCAGTGCCGCCTCGACCGCATTGGCGTCGGTGACGTCCACGGCGACCGCGACCGCCCGGTCCGGCCCGCCGATCCCGCCGGCCACCTCGGCGGCGGCCGCGCCGTCGCGGTCGGCGACGACCACGCTGGCGCCCTCGCCGGACAACCGGCGGGCGGTGGCCGCGCCGATACCCGACCCGCCGCCGGTGACCAGCGCGACCCGTCCGGCCAACGGCCGGGGCGCCGGCAGTCGGCGCAGCTTCGCCTCCTCCAGCGCCCAGTACTCGATGCGGAACTTCTCCGCCTCGTCGATCGGCGTGTACGTCGACACCGCCTCGGCGCCGCGCATCGCCTCGATCGCGTTGCGGTAGTACTCGCCGGCGATCCGGGCCGTCGCGGCGTCCCGCCCGTAGCTGAACATGCCGACCCCCGGCACCAGCACGATCGTCGGATCGGCGCCGCGTATCGGCGGCGAGTCCGGTCCGGCGTGCCGCTGGTAGTAGGCCCGGTACGCGTCCCGGTACCGCTGGTGCAGCTCACCGAGCCGGTCGCGGACCTCGGCCAGCGGGGTGTCCGCCGGCAGGTCCAGCAGCAGCGGCCGGACCCGGGTCCGTAGGAAGTGGTCCGGGCAGGAGGTGCCGAGCTCGGCCAGCCGGGGGAGCGCCGTACGGGACAGGAAGTCCAGCACCGCCGAATCGTCGCTGAACTGGCCGACCTGCCGGCCGTCGGTGCTGACCAGGCCACGGATCAGCGGGGCGAGCGCGGCGGCGCGGGCGGCCCGCTGGTCGGCGGCGAGCGCCGCGTACCCGTCCCGGACCGGCCCGAACGGCTCCGGACGGCCGTGTTCGGCCAGGAACCGGTCGATGCCGGAGATGATCTCCATTGACCGGGCTTCGCACTCGTCGCTGGTCGCCCCCCACGCGGTGATCCCGTGCCCGCCGAGGATCACGCCGATCGCCTGCGGATTGTCTCGGGCCAGGGCGGCGATGTCGACGCCCAACTGGAAGCCGGGCCGCCGCCACGGCACCCACCGCACCCGGTCGCCGAAGCAGCGCCGGGTCAGCTCGGGCCCGTCGGCCGCCGTGGCGAAGGCCAGCCCGGCCTCCGGGTGCAGGTGGTCGACGTGGGCGGCGTCGATCAGGCCGTGCATCGCGGTGTCGATCGACGGGGCCGCGCCGCCCCGACCGTGCAGGCAGTAGTCGAGCGCCGGCACCATCTCGTCCTCACGTCGCGGCCCGACCGGCTTGCCGTGTCGCCGGCCCAGGTAGCGTCCGGCCAGCTCGTGCAGCCGGTCGACCCGCAGCACCGCCAGCCCGGCGTCGGTCAACGTGCCGATGTCGCCGCCGGAACCCTTCACCCACATCAGCTCGACCGGGTCGCCGGTGACCGGGTCGTCGGCGGTGGCCTTGGCGGAGATGTTGCCGCCACCGTAGTTCGTGGTCCGCCGGTCAGCGCCCAGCCGGTGGCCCCGGGCCAGCAGCGCGGCGACCTCGGGATGCCGGGCGGTCTGTGGCTGTCCGGCGGTTTGTGGCTGTCGGTCGGTCTGCGGCTGTCCGGCGGGCTGCGGGTGTCCGGCCATCTCAGGCACCCCAACCAGCCGGCTGGCCGTCGGCCCGCTCGGCGACGATCCGTTCGGCGTACCCGCTGCGGGCGTAGGCGGCCATCGGATCCGGGTCCAGGCCCTGCTCGGCGCGCAGCTCGCGGAGCAACGGCCGGACGTCGGTGTGGTAGGCGTCCATCAGCACGGCGTTGGCGCCCAGCACGTCCCCGGTGGACTGCGCGGCGGCCAGCGCCGCCGGGTCGACCAGCAGCGCCTTGGCGGTGGCCTCCTGGACGTTGAGGACGGACCGGATCTGGCCGGGGATCTTCGGCTCGATGTTGTGGCACTGGTCGAGCATGAAGTTGATGCCGCTGGCCGGGCGTAGCGCGTCCGCCGAGACGATCTCGAACATGATCCGGAAGAGCTGGAACGGGTCGGCTGCGCCGACCATCAGGTCGTCGTCGGCGTAGAACCGGGAGTTGAAGTCGAAGGCGCCGAGCCGCCCGGCCCGCAGCAGGAACGCCACGATGAACTCGATGTTGGTGCCCGGGGCGTGGTGGCCGGTGTCGATCACCACCTGGGCCCGCTCGCCGAGTCGCAGGCAGTGCGCGTACGCGGTGCCCCAGTCCGGCACGTCGGTGGTGTAGAAGGCCGGCTCGAACAGCTTGTACTCCAGCAGCAGCCGCTGATGCTCGCCGAGCCGGGCGTAGGTGACGTCGAGCGCCTCGGCGAGCCGGTCCTGCCGGACACGAATGCTGTCCTGGCCGGGGTAGTTGGTGCCGTCGGCGAACCACAGCTTCAGGTCGGTCGACCCGGTGGCGTCCATCACGTCGACACAGTCGAGCAGGTGAGCGACGGCCTTGCGCCGGATCCGGGGGTCGGGATTGGTGACGCTGCCGAGGCGGTAGTCGTCGTCGGAGAAGACGTTGGCGTTGATGGTGCCGATCCGTACCCCCAGGTCGGCGGCGTGCCGGGCGAGTTGGGCGTAGTCGTCGACCCGGTCCCACGGGATGTGCAGTGAGACCGTGGGGGCGATGCCGGTGACCGCGTGCACCTGGGCCGCGTCGGCGATCTTCTCCTCGGGGGTACGGGGGACCCCGGGCTGGCCGAACACCTTGAACCGGGTGCCCGAGTTGCCGTACGCCCAGGACGGCACCTCGATTCGCTGTTCCCGAAGCGCGTCCTTGATCCGGCGGGTCATATCACTCGTTTCTGGTGCGAAGTCGGGTCTTCTGCCGGTCGTGGCGGCTGGGCTGACAGCGGCGGCCGGCCCAGCCGCCACGACCGGGCATCGCCGGGGTGCGGGCCGTCGAGTGAGGCGAGTTGCTCGTCGAGGTCGAAGATCTCCTCGAGCAGGACGAAACCCTCGTCGGGGCGCCGGCCGTCCAGTTCGGTGAAGAACGGTGCCATCTCGGCCTGCCACCGGGCGTTGACCTCGGTGCGGGCCATCGCCGCCTGTGCGGCGGCCAGATCGTCAGCCCGGACATAACCGACCAGCAGGCCGTCGGGGTGCAGGAAGAGCGCGTAGTCATGCCAGCCGGCGGCGCGCAGCGCACGCAGCATCTCCGGCCAGACGGCCGCGTGCCGGGCCCGGTACTCGGCCAGTCGATCCGGTCGGACCCGCAGCACGAAGCAGTACCGCCGCACCGGCACCTCCCGGATGAACCGTTTCAACAGCCGACCCAAACATACGAGCGACCAAACCGGGCTGTCAAGGTCGTGGATCAGCCGGCCGACCGGGTGCCGCGAGTATCCTGACTGGACTCGCGGACCACCAGCTCCGGCTCGAAGACCACCTGCCGGTGGCGGTGCGAGTCCGGGCTGGTCGCCTCCTCCAGCAGCAGCGCCGCTGCGGTCTGCCCGAGCCGCTGCCGGGGCTGGCGTACCGAGGACAGCGGCACCGCCGCCGCCGCGGCGAACTCGATGTCGTCGTAGCCGACCAGCGCGATGTCCTCGGGTACCCGTACCTGCTGGCGGGTCAGTCCCTGCAGGACCCCGAGGGCCAGCAGGTCGTTGGCGCAGAACACGGCGGTCACCCGGGAGGTGCGGGGCACACCGAGCATCCGCGCGGCGGCGTCCCTACCGGCGGCCACCGTCAGGCTCGGCGTATCGAACCGGCGCAGCTGCCGTTCGTCGAGTCCGGCCTCGGTCATCGCCCGGACCGCCCCGGCGTACCGGTCCCGGACCTGTTCCAGATGCCCGGGCCCGCCGACGTACGCGATCCGTCGGTGCCCGGCGTCGATCAGATGGCGCAGTGCCAGCTCGCCGCCGAGCCGGTCGTCGACCGAGACTGAGCAGAGGTCCGGCCGGCGGGACCGCCGGTCCAGCAGAATCACCAGTACGCCGCGACCGCGTAGCCGCAGCAGTCGGTCGCTGGCGTCGTCGACCGGGGTGATCAGCACCCCCTGCACCCGCTGCTCCTCCAACAGGTCCAGGTAGGCGCTTTCCTTGCCGGCGTCACCGTCGCTGTTGCAGAAGATCACCGGCATGCCGGCACCGCTGGTGGCGTCCTCGACGCCCCGGGCCACGTCGGTGAAGAACGGGTTGGCCACGTCCAGCACCACCAGGCCCAACGTGCGACCCCGGCCCCGGCGTAGTTGTCGGGCCGCGTCGTTGGGGACGAAGCCGAGTTCGTTGATCGCGGCGAGCACCCGGGACCGGGTGCCGGCCGCGACGATGTCCGGCCGGTTGAGCACGTTCGACACGGTGCCGACGGAGACGCCGGCCCGCGAGGCGACGTCCCGGATGCTGATCCCTGCTCCCGGCACCCAGGCCTCCTTCTCCGCCTTCTCCGCGGGCGGCGCGCGGTCACCGGCGGTACGTCCAGGCCGCTCCCGGGGCGATTATCCGCCTACCGGTCGTCGCCGGACAGTGGCAGGTCGGCCGGACGCCGGTTGCCGTACCACCGGCCCGAGCGGGCCGGGTCGCCCGCCCAGCGGGTCAAGCGGCGGTTTGAACCGTTTCGACGCGGCCGACGATCAGGCCAGCTCCTCCGGCTTGCGGCCGATCTCGCGCGCCACGGCCAACCGGATCCACTCGGTGAGCTGCCGGCGGGAAACCACCCGGTCGTGCATCGCGGCCTGCACCGCCAGACCGTCGATCAGCGCGTTGATCCGCCAGGCCGCGCCCTTCGGGTCCGGGCACTGGAAGGTGCCGTCGGCACACCCGGTGGCGATCACCTTGATCAGTGCCTCTTTCCAGCGCAGGTCGAGGTTGCGGCACACCCGGTTCAAGGCGGGGGTACGCAGCGACTCCGACCAGCCGTCGATCCACAGCGTCCACGCCTTGGACTTACCGGTCGGGGCGTACAGCCGAATGATCTTCTTCAGTTTCTCCAGCGGCTCCGCGGACGACCGGACGACCGTGTCGAGCCGGGCCAGGTCCTGCTCGGCGGCGTACGCGAACGCCTCGGCGAGCAGCCGGTCCTTGGTGGAGAAATGGTAGAAGACCAGCGCCTGACTCACCCCGGCGGCTTCCGCCACGTCTGCGGTGCGGGTGTTGGCCAGGCCACGCTCCACGATCACCTCACAGGCGGTGCGCAGCAGCGAGTCAAGGCGTACTTCGGCCGAACGTCTTGTCACGGCGAACACGGTAACGCACTATCATCGATACGATGAGTTACCAGTCAATTTCCTGACTCAGGAAGGGGCTGGGATCAGGTAAGGCGAATCGATTTCACGGAGCCAGGCGGCTCGCGGGGTGATATAAGAACTTTGTCGGGTATCGTGCCGTGGGCGCGCCCGGACACCCCCCGAGTTGGCACTCTCGCGACGGCTGGGCTAAAGTTCTCATCCGTTGGCAGGAACGCCCGAGGGCGGGGAGGCCAGCGGAGACAAGCGGACGTAGCGCAGTTGGTAGCGCATCACCTTGCCAAGGTGAGGGTCGCGGGTTCGAGTCCCGTCGTCCGCTCGGAGATGCCACCACAGCACGTCGGGGGCAACCTCGGTGGAGTGGCCGAGAGGCGAGGCAACGGCCTGCAAAGCCGTGTACACGGGTTCAAATCCCGTCTCCACCTCGTCACAACGAGGGCGATTGGCGCAGTGGGAGCGCGCTTCCTTGACACGGAAGAGGTCACTGGTTCAAACCCAGTATCGCCCACCATCTATACGAGTACGTCACGTGGCCCGTTGCCGGACATCCGGTAACGGGCCTGATGCTGTCCCGGCCCTTACCTGGAGTCGGTTCACAGGGGGAGCGGGACCGCTCTCCGGGAGTGACAGCTTCCGTTGACCCGTTGTCCTGCTCGGGTGGTGGGCGGCGCGGTCGACTCTTGCGGGAGATCGACATGGTCCCGCGCCGCCCACAGCAGGCTACTGGTCTTGAGCACGGCTGACCTCGGGTCCCGGACTGGACGCGGCCTGAGTCAGGGCTCGGGGCCTGGATGACTCACTTGGCGGGCGCGGTGCCGAGGGGCGCGGCAGGCGTGGCGTGGTGGTAACGCGGGTGCATGGCGGGTGGTTGTCGGAGGAGGTAGCGCAGGGCGGAGGCGGCGATCGAGGGAAGGTAGCCGACGGCGCGCCATTGTGGGTCGCCGTCGAGGTGGTGCCCGGCGGCAGTGAGCTCGGTATGGATGCCGGGGAGGTGGGCTGCGCCCCAGATCATGACGGTGTCGTCGGTGGTCGTCACGGCGGCGTCGAGGGCGAGGGCGGTGCGGGTGTCGGTAAGAACCTGGGCCACGGCCCGCATGCGGGGGTCGCGGTGGGGCCGGGGAACGGTGTTCTTCGCCGCAGAGGAGACGATCAGGCGGGTACTGAGGGAGAAGAAGGCGTAGACGCGGCTGAGCCGCCAGACCTGCTGGTCGGGCCAGTCGAACAGGGCGCGTCGGGTGGCGAGGTAGTGGGCCATGGCGTCGGTGCCGGCCTGACGGATGACGTCAAGGTCAGTGAGGTCTTTTCGCTGCCAGGTGGGGTGGTGGAGCAGGCTGGGTTGGCGTACCCAGCCGAGAGGGGCCATCCGGACGCTTTCGAGGTCGCGTAGGGCGTTGAGGTCGTCGAGGACAGCCTGCTCTGCCTGGGTGGGTTCGTCGCCGGGGGTCTGGTACTGGGCGTTCTCGTAATGGACGACGTATCCGTCCTGTTGGTAGCAGTCGATGTCGTGCAGGAGTCCTCGGTAGTAGGCGGGCTCGGCGTAGTGGTGCGTGGCGACGACGACGATTCGCTGCCCGCTGTCGGGGTGGCGGTAGAAGCTGATCGGCGTCTGGAGGATGAGGCGTCGCCGGTGGCCGGTGGTGAGTCGGAGGTAGGGGGTCATGTGCTGGGTGTCCTCGGTACGGGTAGGTCGGCGCGGTCGGTGGTGAGGATGGTGAGGATGTCGGACAGGGCGATGGGGTCCAGGTCGAGCACGATCTGGTCGTGTCCGGGGTCGTAGGTGACGCTGACGACGCCGACGAGGTAGTGCTCGCCGAGGCGGACGCTGACGGGATTGGTGCGGCGTCGGGTGAGGAGGTCGATGACCTGCTCACGATTGAGGGTTTCGCTGCGGAAGGTGGCGCTGGTCGGCATGGCTCTGTCCAAGGAATCCGTCGCGATGTCAATGGAGGGTCGGGATTTCGTGCCAGCCGTGCCAGTCGGTGTTGATGGCGATCCAGCCATCGCGCTGGCGCAGGACGATCTGTTCGTGGTGGACGAGGGTGGCGTCGCCGCCTCGGGCTTGTGGGGCATGGGGCGTGGGTAGGGTCATTCGGGTTCGCCGGTGTGGTGGCGCAGGATGATGACGGCGGCGAGGACGAGGAGCCCGGCGGTGAGGAGCCTGCGGGCCCGATACTTGGCGTAGGCCCAAGCCACGCTGTTACCGGCGTTGAGGATGGCAATGGCGAGCAGGATGATGCCGACCGCGACGGCGGCAGGGGTGGTCACCGGTTCGCCTTCAGCGCATCGGCGGGCGGTGCGGTGGCGGTGGTGTAGAGGCTGTACTCGGCGGCCATGTCAGCTCCCGGCGGGAGCGCGGCCGACGTGGGACAGAGCGAGGTTGCCTTTGACCACCAGGTCGGGGTGGAGCAGCAGTCGACGGAAGGCGTCGATGTCGTCGGGGGTCATGCCGGCGGCGGTGAGTCGGTCGCGGATGACTCCGGCGGTGGCGTAGGGCAGGAGGCAGCCGGGTTGCCCGCCGGTCCACGTACCGGTGTGGCCGTTCGTATCGACGTGCAGGCCGAGGGCGCGCATCGCGTGGTGCGCGCGGCGACCCCACGTCAGGTCGTTGCCGGAGCCGGTGAGCACAACCCCGAACGCCCGGTGGTAGGCGGCGAAAAGCCGGTCGGCCTCGTCAGGGTCAGGGGCGGACAGCACGGAGCTGCGCCAGGTGGGTTCGAACTCCTCAACGATGAGCAGTCCGCCGGGGGCGAGTGCGTCGACGAGCCGAGTGAGTACGGCGGTGCAATCGTCGGCAGGCAGGTGCGCGAGGAGAAGCCGGACGTGGATGAGGTCGTAGCCGTCGTCGGGCAATGGGGCAGTGACGATGTTGTGGCGGATCAGCCGGACGCGGGGGTGCCGGCGACTCGGAGCGAGGTCGATGTCGGTGGCGACGACGTCGCCGTGCGGGGCCATCTCGGCGAGGGTCGCGGCGATGCAGCTGGCTCCGACGGCGACGACGAGGCATCGGGCGTCGGCGCGGACTCCGACCCGGCGCAGCTGCCGCCGGGAGAACGGGTCGAGCATGCCGGCCAGGGCGTCGAGCATGACCGCGTTGTCGTCGCGGGTGTCGGGTGGGGCGTCGCCGAACAGGTAGGTGGACGTGGTCACAGCTGTCTCCTTCAGACATTAGGGGTCAGCGGGCATGGCTGTACCCGGTGGCCGGGTGAGCGTGCCTGGGGGTCAGGCGGTCGTGTGGCGGATCCACGGCGCTGCCCTGGCGCAGGCGGCGGTGAGGAGCCCGTACATCGCGGTGCTCATGGCGGCGAGGACCGCGATGGCGGCGAAGGCCATGTCGGCGCGGGTTCCAGCGTTCTGGATGACGACGCCGAGCCCGGCGAGCCCGCCGAACAACTCCGACACGACGGCGCCGATCAGGGCGAGGGGTAACGCGATCCGCAGCCCGGAGTACAGGTGCGGTAGCGCGGCCGGCAGCCGGACCTTGACGAACGTCCGCCAGCGGGACGCGGTCAGGGATCGGGCCAGCTCGACCAGATCCGCCGGGGTGGACGTCAGGCCGGTGGCGGTCGCGAGGGCGATCGGCAGGAAGCACATCAGCCAGACCAGGACGATCTTCGGCCCTGCGCCGAAGCCGAGGGCGATGATCAGCACCGGCACCAGGGCGGGTTTCGGTAGCACACTGAGGACCAGCAGAGCCGGGGTGAGCGCCCGAGCCAGTGGCCGGGACATCGCCAGGAGGGTGCCGAGCATCATCGCCGTGACGGCGGCGAGCGTGTAGCCAGCCATCGCCGTGGCGAGGGTGACGGCGGCGTGGTGGAACAGGTAGCCGGGCTGGTCGCCGATCACGGCGGCGACCGCGAATGGCGGTGGCACAACATAGTCGGCCACGCCGGACACCTCGACGGCGGCCCACCAGACGGCGACCAGCCCGGCCACACCGAGAACCGGCGGGCAGACTCCCGCGACTACCATCCACAGCCGCGCGGTGACAGCCGAGGCGAGACTCGGCGTCGGCGGCGTGGGCCGGTTCATGGGACAAGTTCTGGGGCGATGATGTCCGACGGCACCAGCCCAGCGGGTATGGCACCGGCACCATGCAGGATCGCGATGTTGCGGGCCACCCTCGCCTCGTCGAAGTGACCGAGGCGTCCTTCTGCCGGGGTGACGTAGCCGCGCAGCGCGGTCAGCTCGGCGGCGGCGAGGTGGGCCTGCTGGCCCTGCGTCTCCGGCTGCGACGCGTATACCTTGCCTGCCTGGTCGGGATGGCGCATGCAGTAGTCCAGGCCGCGTAGCAGTGCCCGGTTGAATCGGCGGACCACGTCGGCGCGGTTGGTCGCGGTCGTTGTAGAGACGGCCATCGCCGAGCCGTGCAGGTCACCGATCCAGTCGGCGAACGGCAGCACCGACAGGTCCTGCTTCGCGATGGACCGCACCGACTCGACCGCCGGCACGAACTGCGAGATGGCGTCGACTTTTCCTTCGGCGAGCAGGGCCGCGTGCTGGGTCGGCACCGGGTTGCTCACCCATTGCACACCCGAGGGGTCGAAGCCGGCCAGCTGCGCGTACGTCGGGAACAGCACGTGGTTGATGCCGCCCGGCAGGTACGACAACCGCCGCCCCGCCAGGTCACTTGGCGTGCGAATGCCCGACGACGCCAACGCGACGAAACACGCCAGGTTCCGCTGGTGCAGCACCGACGTCAGCCGGAAATCCCTGACGCCGCCGGGCGTGCTGGCCTCGATAATCGCGGCGCTCACGTCCAGCGTCGCCACGTCGACCCGTCCGGCTGCCAGCAGCTTCAGGTTCTCGCCCGACCCCTTGCCCGGCAGCACCTCCACGGCCAGGCCCTCGTCGCGGAACCAGACCTGCGCCCGCGCCACCAGGAGCGGCGCTTCTCGCCCCTGGAACCCGGCACCCGTCAACACTCTGACCGTCTGCACGGAGGCGGGGCCGGGATCGGGTTGGCGACCGCAAGCCGAGGCAGTTGCCCCGGCCGCGACAGCGGCCCCACCAGCGAGTAGCCGGCGACGGGTGATCGTGCGCACCATCAGAACCTCACTTACTTAGCAATACATGTCGGGATGAATGAAGGGCACGGACGCCAGGGAACCGCAGCAGGCAGAGCGGGATGGCCTGCCCTCCCGTCCTCGACGACGGGGGACGCCCAAGCGCAGGAGGGCAGGCCGTGGCCGAGGTGTCCCGCCTCAGCCCCTACGCGAGGTGGTACCTCAACCAGACCGAAAACCTAGATTGCTAAGTAAAACAAGTCAACACCGAGTGCTTGACTTACTTGCCAACACAGGTCAGGCGTGATGCGATGGCTTCACCTACGCGAGGAGCCCGCCGTGCCGACCCCCTCCCAGCCCGCAGAGCCGGTCTTCCGGCGGATCATGCGCGACATCGAGTCCGCCATCGCCACCGGCGACCTCAAACCCGGGGACAAGATTCCGTCCACAGCGGAGCTCGGCGAACAGTACGAATGCTCGGCACCGACCGTCCGCCAGGCCCTCGCACGCCTCCAGGAGCGCGGCATCCTCCAAGGCCACCAAGGCCGAGGCGTCTACGTCAGCAACGCGCCGAGCTGACCAGGGACTGGTACCTGCGGTTGTGTAGTCGGCACCGGCAAGGATCCGTTAGGACGTCCAATAGCCCACCGTGTTCACCTTCAGCGACCGGCGCGGGTCGAGGACAGGTGACGGGCGCGGTGACGGCCAGTACCGGGATGAGAGATCATGTCATCTGCGGGTGAAGTCTTCCTCGGTGTCGTGAGGCGTAGAGGAACTTCATGATCACCGACTGGGTCTCACCCGCTTTTCCGCCTCCGAAGAGGATCCGATCGCCAGCAAACTCCTCCTCAGAGGACCCCCACCCGACTACGCAACGGCCCGGGGCCGCAGGATATCTCACGGTGACAGATCGTGATCATGTCTTTACAGAGCAGTAGGTGGATCTCTAGGGTTGCAGGGGCGTGCCCGCAGCCGAACGGGGTTCCTAGTACGGCAGCCGGTGCGTCCAGTGATTGAGAGGTGATCGTTCAGCGGTCGTGTCTTGGTCTGAAGCTCGTCGTTGCTTGCCGGTGTGAGTCCGGTCCGGGTAGCTGCCAGGAGGCCCGGTAGCAGGCTGGCGGCTTGGTCTGGAAACGGGCCGGGTCGAAGCCCAGCGTCGAAAGCCCTGTTGGGGGAGCAAATCAGCGGTCCGTAGCGGAGAGCGAAGCCTGCCGCGTCGTTAGACATTGGGGGAGAGCCGAGCCGGGCGGTTCACGGTGAAGGCCATGGAAGCGGTGAAGAGCCTGGAGGCGCAGCCGCGAAGGACTCCCCGGCGTAAGAGGGCGCGGAACGTTGAGACAGTAACGGCGGGAACTGGAGAGGCCCTCCCCGGCCGAAGCGCCCTGCGATCGGCGCGGACGGCTCGTCCTATAACCGGTGTGGAGCCGGGAAGTGGACGGGTGCTGGGAGGGAGTCGGAGGCGGTCGTAGTACCGATCGAGCCGGGCGGACAACATAACCGCCGGTGAGGGAAGGGCCGCTGCTTCGTTCATGCGTGGTGTCTGGGAGGAGGGCCCGGTGAGTGCCGATCAGGCTAGTTCCACCGCGTCGGGGTCCACGAGGGACTCGGTTCGTGCCTTGCAGCATGCGCTGTACCGGTCGGCCAAGGCTGATCCGGGACGACGGTTTCATGCGCTGCGAGACAAGGTCTATCGCAGAGACGTCTTGTGGCGGGCGTGGGTCGCGGTGCGCCGCAACGGTGGCACTGCGGGTGTCGACGGAACCACCCTGGCCGATGTCGAGGAGTACGGCGTTGAACGGCTCCTGGATGAGGTGGCCGAGGAGTTGAAGGGCGGACGGTGGCGTCCGTTGCCGGCGCGGCGGGTGTTGATACCCAAGCCCGGGACGAGCGAGCAGCGTCCGTTGTCGATTCCCTCGGTCCGTGATCGTGTCGTGGAGGCTGCGGTGAAGATCGTGCTCGAGCCGATCTTTGAAGCGGATTTCCTTCCGTGTAGTTTCGGGTTCCGCCCGAGGCGCTCGGCGCACGATGCCTTGCAGGTGTTGATCAATGAGTCCTGGCGGGGCGCGCGGTGGGTGGTCGAGACGGACATCGCCAACTGTTTCACGGCGATCCCGCATGAGAAGTTGATACAAGCGGTGGAGGAACGTGTCAGCGACCAGGCGGTCCTGAAGCTTCTGCGCGTGATGCTGCGGGCGGGAGTGATGCAGGAGGGGACGGTGCGCCGTGAGGTGTCCGGAACCCCGCAGGGCGGTCCGGCGTCGCCGCTGTTCTGCAACGTGTATCTGCACCGGATGGACTGGGCGTGGAACACCGCAGAGCATGGGGTGCTGGTCCGCTATTGCGATGACCTGGTGGTGATGTGCCAGTCACGGGAGCAGGCCGACGCCGCGTTGGCGGCATTGACGGTCATGCTGGGCGATCTGGGGTTGGAACCCAAGGCAGCCAAGACCCGCATCGTGCACCTGGTTGAAGGGGGACAGGGGCTGGACTTCCTGGGCTTCCACAATCGGCTGGTGCGCGGGCGGACTCCCCGGTCGGCGCATCTGGTCTTCCTCGCCCGTTGGCCCGCCCGTCGGGCTGTTCAGCACGCGAGGGACCGGATCCGTTCCCTTACGGCCCGGGCCCGTCTGCTGGTTCCGGTCGAGCAGATCGTCGAGGAACTCAACCTGTTCCTACGCGGATGGGCAGGGTACTTCCGTTACGGGAACTCAGCCCTGCTGCTCGGCCAGATCAGGAACTACGCCCTGACCCGACTCGCGTTGTGGTTGTCCAAGCGGGGCAAACGCCGCCGAGCGTGGGGATGGGGGATGACCCAGGTGTTGCTCTCTCCGAGTCATCTGGGCTTGATCAGCCTCGATGGAATCGTCGTACCACCCAGGCCCTTCCGGGCCTGGAAACGCTGAATGCCGCCGGTGAAGAACGTCGGTAAGCCGTGTGCGGGAGAACCGCATGCACGGTTTGACGGGCGGGAGCTGGAAACGGGGCAGATATCGCGCCACGGTCACGGAGAAGAACGACCCTGCGGGAAACCGTGCGGTCACCGAGGCTCCGTGTCCTACCGCCGATCAACGCCACCGCGCCAGCTCCCGACCCTCCCCATTAGGGCTGTGACCAGGTAGGACGCGTTGGCAGGGTGGTGCGACGTAGACGCAGCCGC